>JBGTGJ010000265.1:0-17180 GCA_041746775.1 bacterium | reverse complement strand
CATCTTTCTGGATGAAATTGGCGAATTAGGCGAGGGGATTCAAGTGAAACTGCTCCGAGTTCTTCAAGAAAAGGAGATCTTTCGTGTGGGAGGAAATCGACCGATCTCTGTCGATGTGCGTTTACTTGCGGCGACTCATCGCAACTTAGAAGACATGGTGCGAAGCGGAAAATTTCGAGAAGATCTTTATTACCGTCTTAATGTCATTTCTCTCGATGTCCCCCCACTGCGAAATCGAAAAGAAGATATTCCGGAACTAGCTCAGCACTTTCTAAAAAAATTCTCTCAAGAATCCTTTAAAAATTTAATTCTATCTCCCGACACGATTGAACTTTTGACTCAATACAATTGGCCAGGAAATATTCGAGAACTTCAAAACATTATCGAAAGAGCTGTGATTTTATCCGAAGGGCCTACGATCAAACCAGAAGACCTCAACCTTAAAGTTCATCAAACACTTCGTGTCGAAAAGATTGATGAGCGAGCTCATCCTGCCAGTAACATCACGGTGAAATCACAAATTGAAGAAGAAGAAATTCAAAGCTTATCGGAAATCTTAAAGAAAACTAAAGGAAACGTTAGTGAGGCTGCACGGCTGATGAAGATACCAAGAAGTACCCTCTTTCATCGCCTAAGAAGACATCAGATCGTCTAGAATTTTTTACACCACCGCCGGCCGCCCACCCTGATCCCCAAAAGCCAAGATCAACATCAGCACAAGATTGGCAATCGGAATGATAATCAATAGCCCCAACCATTTCGATCTGCCTCGTTGCTCGCAAATCGACATCCAGATCAAAACAGAAACCACAATATTAACGATCGGGATGATCATGAGAATAATCCACCAAATCGGTTTTTTGGCGAGCTGCAGGATCAAGACGAGGTTGACGATAGGAATAATCGCCATCACAAAAGATTTACCAAAAGGATGTCCCAACTTCTCCGCAATCTTCGCCAAAAGAAAGGCAAATAAGAGATAGGCGGCGATCCAACTGATCATGGCACCAACACCCATTCCGCTACTCATCATCTCTTGCATCTGTGGCACTTGATCTGGGTACATGAGTTATCTCCTTTGATAATGATTTTTACCCTTATAAGGGTAAAAAATTGCGATTTAATACTTATAAATATGTATTTCAGAGAATATTACCCTTATAAGGTAATTTTTAGGGTGGTTAAAGCATTTTCTTATTGTTTTTAGAATAAATTGATTATATTTTATCTTATAAGAGTAAAAAATGCCTACATTCATTGAAAATATGGCCGCAGTGATCCGCTTCCATCGAAAGAAGGGGAATTTAAATCGTCAAGAGTTGGCTAAACTCGCGGGGGTTGGGAAGAAAGCGATCTTTGATTTAGAGCATGGGAAAGAAACCGTCCAGCTCGACACCCTGCTGAAGGTCCTACTCCCTTTGAATATTCAACTAAGATTGGAAAGCCCCTTGATGGAAACATTTCAAAAGGAGTCGCATGAGAAAGGCTGAGGTATATTTTCAAGGGGAACGAGCCGGATTTTTTGTGGAAAACACAGATCCCACCCGTTACCTTTTTGAATATGACGAACAGTATCAAGGTAAGCCGATCTCACTCACCATGCCGGTGAAGCAGCGAAGGTACGAGTTTGATTCCTTCCCGAGTTTTTTTGACGGACTGCTCCCAGAAGGTCAACAGCTTGACGCACTACTCAAACAGGTAAAGCTAGATCGGCATGATTATTTTGGACAGCTACTTACTGTGGGGGCCGATTTGGTCGGAGCCGTGACGGTGAAGGAGTTGAAATGAAACACTCCTCGCTAGGGCGGTGTCCCATTACTTACCAACCAATTCCTCGCACCAAAAAATATTCTCACCTTGGATTAAAAAAACTTTCCCCACAACTGAAACGCTTGGCCGATCTCCCCTTGAGTGCCAAAGAACAAAGGATTGAGGCTAGAAAGCGTGCTCATAAAATGTCGATTCAGGGGATGCAGCTTAAGCTGAGTGCAAAGTTAGAAATCAAAGCGGGCAAATTTAGCATCACCGATGTCGGTGGAAAATATATTTTGAAACCCCCACATGAACTCTACGAACAACTTCCTGAAAACGAAGATTTAAGCATGCGGCTTGCTGAGAGCGTCGGAATTGAGGTACCACTCCACGGAATGCTTTATAGTCGTGATGGATCACTCACCTATTTTATCAAACGCTTTGATCGCATCGCACACCGAGACAAGGTTCCTCTGGAAGATTTTGCTCAGCTTTTAGGAAAAACCCGCGACACTAAATATAACTCCTCCTTAGAACAAGTCGCAAAAGGAATTGAACAGTTCTGCACCTTTCCAATAATTGAAAAAAAGAAATTACTCATCCGTCTCCTGTTTAATTTTTTAATCGGCAATGAAGATATGCATCTAAAAAATTATTCTCTCATCACACGAGAAGAAAAAGTCGAACTCGCCCCTGCCTACGATTTTTTAAACAGCACCATCGTTTTAGAAAATCCAGCAGAACAAAGCGCGCTGCCGTTGGGAGGAAAGAAAAACAATCTGAAGAAAAAGGATTGGATCGATTATTTCGCCTTAAAAATATTGGTACTCAATCGTTTAACCGTCGATGAAATCCTTGAAAAGATCTCGAGCCCTTTACCAAAATGGAAAGAAGAGATCGTAAAAAGTTTTCTTTCACAAAAGATGAAAGATCGATATTTTGAACTCTTTCAGGAAAGAAGAAAGATCTTAGAAAATTAGCTCAATACTTCGCCTGCACCTGGGCATAAAAATATTGCGCCAGATCGGAACTCCCCGTGTCAGCAAAGAACTGTCCGGGAAAGAAGATCGAATAGCCGATAAAAGAATCAAAATACTTGATCGGCGCAAACTTCACGAACAAATCCAACTCTTGCCCAGCAAAATGGCTCGCAGTGGGAGATCCAGCGCGAAATTGAGTTCCATTCGCCTGGAAAGAACCGTCCGCAGGTTCAGGGAGAAAGAAAGCATGGTAATCAACCGATCCCTTCAGCCATGAAATCGGTGTGAACGAAACCGTCCCACGTAGGTCGTGCATGTTTTGCCATGAAAAAAAATCGATAAAGCCGTACTTGTCATGATTGGTTGGAAATAGATTGTTGAAAGTGGTGACCGTCCCTTCCTCCGGATGCCCATCCCCTGAAGCAAAATTATATTCCACACCTAACCTTGGTTGAGAAAAAACATTCCAGGTATAACCAAAGCGCGCATGTGTCGCGAAGGCGCTCACGGCATCTTCGGCCAAGGTACCGGTTTGGTAGGCCCCTTCAAAACCGTAATCGAAGTTTTTGTAAAACTTTCCGTTGATGCGAGTTCCAATCGTGACGAGATGCAGTTCTCCCGGCATGGCAGGATCATTATGTAAATAGAGCACGTAAGGCTCTATTTCTCCCTGAATCACTTTCTTTAACCGTCCATAGGCACCGGCAAATTGCTGTTCTAGCCCGGAAGTGTTGAGACGGGTGCCAAACAGGTCCAAGAAAAAATCTTCATTGGAAAATCCCAACACCGCTCCATCAAAACTTCTCGCCAGATTACCAAAATCAAAACTTCCGATTAGTCGCTGCTCGCCGTAATTAAGCTCTTGTCTTCCTAACTTCGCCCGCACGCGAATGGCTTCTTCCTCCACATTTCTAAATTCGACAAACCCTTGATACAAACTTCGCTGGTCAGGAGTTTTGACTAATGCTGATTCTTGATCGATCGTCTCTGAATCTTGAAACATCGCAAAGAGTTGAACCCAAGGGGCAGGATTAAGGTCGAGATAAACTCGAGTACGGACTAGAAGAAAGGTATCGTTGTCAGGAATCCCGTTATCGAGATCATAATTAATTTGCGACTCAAGTCGAAGCCGAAATTCCCCTCCCACTTTGATCTTATCAGGCCATATCTTTTGCTGAGGAGTTGAACTTGGCGCACTCTCGACCGATTGAGCGAAGAGTTGAGACGAGCAGAAACATCCGAAACCTAAAATCACTACAAAGAATAATTTTCTTAGATTCATGGTTATATTGGATTCACACAAGGCTGCTTACACTTCCACTGCGCCTCACAACTGGTTTGCTGCTGTCTTGGATCCCTCTCCCCTCCCCCACCTTGCAGGCAAAAAACCATCGGAAAATTTGTTAGGAATTCATCGATATAAGTATAAGAGCGACATTGACCTGGCTCACCAGGATTGACCTTACCTACTTTTTGTCCAGGAATCACAAAGTTTCGAGTGGGATTGGTGCACTGACATGTAATCTCCACCACACTACATCCTTTCGACAGCATCGCAGGGTCAACGGTGGTTTTTTGAATCATTTGAGAATAGCTGATCGAAGAGATCAATAAAAGCAGCGGCAGCAACGAAAGGATCATTTTTTTCATATCAGAGTCTCCTCAGTTTTTATTTTTCCAAATTCCGCGAAAGAACGCTCCACTAAGAACCCCCCCCTTTATTTGGAATGCATCTATTTTGAATCATTACGAAATGACTCGTCAAATATTTAATCGATCCATTTTTTCCCCTCGAGTAGTCTCTCGGCTCCTAACCCACTTTTGCTCAGGCATTTGATCACCTCTGAAACCGGTACGTCAACGATTCGGATTTCTTGATTAGGATAAAATGCAACCGATCCCGAGGTTGGGTTGGGTGCATCAGGAATAAAGACGGTAACAAAATCATTGGAATGCCATTCGAGGATAAAACAAAATTGCCACTTTTCATCATCCGGGACGAGCGCAACCTGCAGATTGGTAGAAGGATCAAGCTTTCCCTTTTCTTCGGCCATTCTCTTGAACATCGAATAGCCAGGGATTCGGCAGAGGATAGAGTATTCAATTTTTTTACGAAAGTTTAACGCCAACCCTGTTCTAGCGACTAGTCCAGCCAGAAAAGCGATGAAAACGAGAATGAATATGGAAAACATGTAAGAGGCATCAATTCCAAAAACCGTTTCGAAAGGGAAAAAGCGCGCCAGTGGGGTCACCAATTTTGTAAGATAACGCAACGCTTCCCGCACCAGGATAATCATCACTACAAAAGGAAGCAGAAAGAGAATACCCCCGATGAAAGTCGTTTTGATAAACTTCCAAATCGAATTCATCATCAACCTCTACACAGAAGCCAATTTCCCTATTAAACTTCGCAACAACCATACCCACCATCTTTGAGAAATCATCGAAAGCATAGGATGCCTCCTGATCGAATGTTATTCGCGTACTTAAGGTAAGTTCAGGAAATTTTGTGCCTGATTGGGAGGAGTGGCAATAAAAAAATATACAAAACTCAGTTGGAGTCAGAACAGAGAGGGGTCGATCGAAGAGTCGACCTGTTTCCGATGGAGATCAAATAGGCCCGAACTTTCAATCCATAGTTCATCAAACAACATGGAATTTCTCAATCACCTGCAAAGCATTAAACCGCCAATCAAAGGTCAATTCTACCTCTCAAAGGCAATCAACCTATTCTTTTTATCTATAAGTTCTCTTTATTGGGGATTGTTCCATCACCGAAGTTGTTTCCTAAAGTCCCCCAAGTTTATTATGTCGAGTGGCTCTAGTTTATATTGAAAGAAAAATGAAACGAGTCTAAAAAATTACGAAACTTATTTACAAGGCACCCGATATTTAAGTCTCGTTTGTCTCTTATTGACCCATTTTAGAAAGGAATCTTATGTGGTGGACCATCCCTGTTGTGATTGGCAGCTATTTTTTGAGCGGTTGTGGAGATTCAAAAGAAGGGTCCGACCTGGTAGACGGCCCCCCACCCTCTGACCAACCAAGGGTCGATCCGGATGCCTCGGATCAGCAAGACTGTTCTTGTTCCGAACGAAACTATAACTCCCAATTTCCCCCAAAAACCTCAGAGCAGGAAGATTTTCAATTCTCCAAAGAATATTGGTCAAAAAAGCAAAACACCGATGTTTTTGTTCGAGTAAGTACGCCGGAGGTTTCACCAAAATTTAAGTCTTCCCTCGCCAATTACATCTTTGATCAGACGAAGGCCTGTGGTGAGAAGCTAATGCAAGATTATGGACTTCAGTCCCCTCCCCCCTTCAACCGTTTTAAGTTCGAAGTCAAAAGCCCCGGGGCAAAAGAATCGACAAGCGACTCCACAGTTTCTCTTGATCTAGGAAAATTACTATTCGACCCCTATAACCCTCTCATGCTGGGGGCCTCTCGCTGCTATGACTCTCACATCCTTAATGAACTGACCCATCGCTTCTTCCAAGAAGGATTACTTTATTTAAACCGCACCGATTTAACCCCAACTCAGCTTCAACAACTTCAAAAAAAGGGATTGTTTACCGATCGACTCACAGAAGGACATGCACGCTATGTCGAATTGACCGCTGATCCACTGAAATACCTGGTGGCAGAGAACCCCATCGATCTGAATGAAGTAAGAAATGCCAGCCAAAGTTTCGAAGCTTGCTATCATAGTCGCGATGAACGTTGCCAAAATGGTGATAAAGAGGAGAGAAAGAACTGTTGTCTTGATAGCACCACTGGGCTGTCTACTTTTTTACAAGTACCCCAGAATGGCATGATTAATTCCGTTCTATCAGAATTAAATACTGCAGGCGGTTTTCTTTTCATCACGGGCGTTTCTTCCAATGGTCGTGAAAATATACAAATCAGTATTGATAACCCATCCATCTCTTGTAATGAGGGGGGGTATACCGAAAGCCCCAATGGTTTAGCTCATCATTGCTACCAACCAACACCCAATCTGCCAGAAATGGGAAATCTGCTATTTTTTAATCGCAAAATTTTAAGTCGCAACTCCATCGATTGTCAGGATGGGTCCAATATTGCGAGAGAGAGTATCCCTTTGGAAAACAGTGAGCTTGTTTTGGGAGAAGTGGAATCTCTTTACCACCCAAAAGATGGAAATATTGAGGATGCTGGGGCCTGTTTCTTTAGATCTTTGGAAGAAAAATATGGCCCAGAAAAGTTTGGCAATATGATGCAAAAATTACAGCTCCAGGAAAAAGAGATCGCTACCGTGTCCTGCAATAAAATTCTTACTAATTTGATTGAAGAGATGGCAAATGCCTTGGAAACCTCTCCGCAAGAGATCGAGGCGGAAATGCGCCAATTTAACATCGCCCCAGAAGCGTTCGGCAACGGCTTCCTTTCGCCATATTGTTCTCAGCCCTAAAACCGCTAATTTCCCCCTCTCACCAGTGTTAATTGGCCAGAATTAGCCAGAAATCACCAAATATCACGGTGAGTTCTGAGCAAAAAAACTCCTACATTGTTTAGCCCTTCATCCCCGTCTTACCTAACCTGCAGAAGCCACAAGGTTTTTTAAAGCCCATTAATTTAATTTTAATCAGGCAAAACTATTGCATCGTTATAAAAGGTAATTCCAAGAAAATTTAAATTTGAATGTGAAGAAATGATCCTGGGGGGACTATCGAGTTTTTTTTGAAGAAATATCAATTAATTAAGGGGGGTTATTTATGATTAAATTAAAGCAGGTACTACTGAGACAACTATTAGTCATCATGGCGATCGCGCCGATGCTGTTTGCTGCAGGGAAAGCGCTCGCTTCGCCCAATCCTCTAGGAATTAAAAACGCTATTTATGCCTCAAACCTCGATTGTGTCGGTGCAACTGCGTCAGCTCTCCAGGCTAATGCCTTTTTGTGCACACATTACGGAAAAATTGAGGGGAATATTCAAACCCTTGTTACAGGAAGTAGATACCTGATGAAATTTCGGACCTATGATGAATTCGGAACACCAGGGGCTTTAGTGGATGTTTATGTTGGAAGAAGCCTAGCTTATCCTAATGATCCTTCATTGGGGAGTGGATTGTGGGTCAACCAGAATATGAGTTATACACCGAGTTTGAATTATGTATTTAAAATCCTAGATGATTCCAAAAACAAAATGGTTGCGATCGTGGTCGAAAAAAAGCCGCCGGCGTATCTGGGCGACAATGAGTTTTTTCTTAAAGCCGCGAGCGCATGGGGGCTGCATTTTCCTTGGGCTAATCCTAATGGTGCCGACGAAGGTGATTCGGAATCCCCTGACGACGAGGCTGCCTTAATGCGTTATTCTACTATCCGTTTTGGCGCCGAGAGAAAAGTGAACACCCAACATTTGTTAGAAAATGCGTCTAATGAGTTAAACATTGACTGGTCCAGCAAATCAATCGTTAAAGCAGAGCGTATCAGACAAAAAAAATATTATATGAATCATAAGACGTATGGTTGGATGTGGGTCACATCATGGGAGGTGGAAAATATCGCAACTACAGTTAAGACCTCGGGTGCTCAGCCAGCAGATTATTTTGTGACGGCAGATGAACTCACGCCCATTGCTAATACCTCACAGAATCAGGCAGCGTGCACTTCTACCACCCCGTGCTATAGTTCCTTAGGAGTGGTGGTCATATCCGTGAGTGACGGTAACAAGTATTACATTGGTTCCAAAAAGTTCACAAAAGCGCAATTAGACTCTCTCGGCCCTGATGACAGTATTCCTTGCCCCTTCGCCGCTTGGGCCATGGAAAGCAGTCTACCACACATGAAGCGGGCCATTAACGAGCAATGGAAGTTCAAATTCAGTTATGTGCAAGGGGACAACACTGTTTTGGGAAATTTTGAAGTCGACCCTGCCAACCCAAAAAAATATCTTATCGGAAAGGCCGCAGCTCGTTTTACAAGGTATATGGATGCGAACGATATCGAAATTAGCGAAGCGTTACCCTACCAAGATAAAGTAACCGCTCTTATTGCTGGGTTCGTCCGATACGACGTGGTGCACTGCAACTGTATTGAAATTTACGAATTCAACTAAGCGAGTAGCCCCCCCTCGCCTAATGGTCCTTAAAAAAACTCCCGCACTGCAAAGTGTCGGGAGTTTTTTTTAGCTTATTTCTGCCTATTTATTCCTCAGTCCCTTTAGGGCCATCGGTTAGCCATCGGTGACGGAGGTCCAAACAAGGCCATCGGTGACGGAGGTCCAAAAACCGGTCATAGGGTTTTATTTAGAAACTCTTTTTTAATTAAATTTTTTTTTCTGCAGCTCTTTCCATCCTCCAAAAGTAGGTTCAATTGCTTATTATCTAAAAAATTAAAATCTATACCTCCTGGCATGATTATTGATGTTCCTGCCTTTCCATGGCCCGTATCCCCAGAAATTGGATCCTTGAGAATGACTCTTATTTCCACGTCACCTGGCAATGTCATAACAAGTCTTGGCTCCTTAAACCTCTTTGGGCCAAAAAACTCCTCTACTCCTTATTGTTAAAATACAAAGATCGGTATGGAATGATTTTTTATTCCTACATCATCATGGACAACCACCTTCACATCTCTGGAAGAATTTCTAATTTAGAAAAGTTTTCTGCTTTTTTTAGAATCGTCAATGGGATGTTTGCAAAGGAAGTTAATAAACGTCTCAAACGGTGTGGCCAAGTGATTCGAGATCGATTCAAATCGCCACGTTTACAAGATGAAAAAGCTCTTATCCAAGAAATGATCTATCATGATCTTAATGAAGTCAGGGCTGGCAAAACCCAACACCCTAAGGAAAACGAGCTTAGTTCTTATCCTCACTATGCCTTTGGAACACCTGATCCTCTTCTTACCGATCCAGATTTTTATCTAAACTTAGGCAGAACCCCAAAGAAACGCCAATTGGCCTATCAATCAATGGTGATGGAAATCTTAATCGCAGCCCCTAGAAAGAAAAACGGTCAATATACTACCCAACTTTTTATTGGGGACCCGTTGTGGGTAAAAACAAGATTTGAAGAAATGAAAGAAATTGAAAAAACGCTAAATCAACCTGGTCCATTAAGATCTTTATCGCCCCCATCTTCGAATACTAAAAAGTAAAATTTGCATTTTAAATGGATAAGTGTGCCTAAATTTCTAGATAAACAGCCTAGCTTGCTTAGTGCATAGTTTTTAAAGCACAAACCTTCCCACTTAACCACTAATCAAAGTCAATTCACCTCTCAAAGGCAATCAACCTATTCTTTTCATTTATAAGTTCTCCTTGTTGGAGATTGTTCCTCCGTCACCGAAGTTGTTACCGAAGTTGTTCCGAAGTTGATAAGGGTACTGCATTTTCCGCTAGAAAAAGTCTGCCACTCGCAAAATTAGCCAAAAAGAGGCGACTGAACCGATCAGATAAGCAGCTGCTGTCGTGGTCCAGGCAGGTTTTGGAAAACGCCACCGTTTGAACAGCGCTATCAAAAGATAAACCGAGGCAATAAAAGCGAGTTGCCCCAACTCTACCCCCAAGTTGAAAAACAATAATGCTAACGGAATCGCTTGAGGAGGCAAACCCACTTCTGCCAGCGCCCCCGCAAACCCAAAACCGTGCAGCAACCCAAACGCAAACGCGATCACCCACGGATATTGAGCCGCCAGCCCCCCTTTCCCTTTTCTACTTTTGAGAATTTCAACCGCGATAAAAACAATGCTCAAGGCAATCGAGGCCTCAACCGGAGGACCAGGAATATGCACCCAACCCAAAGTGGCGGCTGCCAAGGTCAAGCTATGAGCGAGTGTGAACGCGGTGATCGTCACCAACAAACGTCGCCACCCTTGCACGAGGATTAAGAGTCCAAGCACAAATAGCAGGTGGTCGATACCCGACAGGATATGCTCAATCCCTAGACGCAGATAGGTGGTAACAACCCCCCATCCACTCGGAGATTCTTGCACCATAAAAAACGGGGTTGCGGCATCCAGACGCGCGGTCTGGCTAGTTCCATTTTCTCTTTCTATTCGAACCAAGACATCGGTCAGCGTCGTCGCCAGTCCATCCACCCCAATCTGCTCCCCTTTCAAACCTTGATCGCAATGAATACTCCAACGATCGACCCAGCCTGTTCCTGTCGAGTATCTTCGAAGTGAAGAACTGTTTTTACAGCGGAGTGGCAATTGGACACTCAGTCCCAATCGCAGTTCTTCTTGTGCAGGGACCTTCCAAAGGATTTCGTAGTCTTCTAAATTTTTTTGACGCAATTCGAGATAGGCGGGTCTCAACTCGTGAGCCAACGAAATGTTGGTGAGGAAAATATAAAAGATGGGAATGAGGAAAAATCGACGATACTTCATCAGGAGCTTTCCCTCGCCATCCCATGCCGAGTTGCTTTCACGGAAGGTTCGATGATGATCTGATAGCGTTTGAGCAACGGCTCAAAAAGTTTTTTAGATGCTTCTTTTTGTCGTTCAGCCGACCACTCTCGCATGACGGCAGTTCGCACTTGATCAAGTTGGGGGATCGTTGCTTCCGATTTATTTTTAATAAAAACGAGATGGACTCCATAACCTGATTGAACCGGCCCTTGCCAGTTCCCCGGTTCAAGCTGAAACAAACGATTCGCAAATGTCTCTCCAAAATCTCTCGCGATGGAATTTGGTGAAGCTTCCACGTAATCGTGAGGGAGAAGTAGGGGGTCTCCGTAGGAGTTGAGATTTTGAAGACGGTTTGAACGATTGAGCTCTTCTAACAAACGCTGGGCATCCGTCGTGAGTTGATCGCCATGCTTTTCTGGAGAAAGGTAGATCTGACTAAAATTAAATTTCGGTTCGATTCGGAAGCGTTGAGAGTTTTTATCGAGAAAAATTTGCAGCTCTGCATCGGTAGGTGTCTTGGAAGAAGCGAGCCCTTCGTAAACAAACTCCACCTTTTGCCGAAGCCGACGCCGAATAATGGTGTCGTCTTTGTCTAATCCTAAGGCGATCCCTTCTCGGTAGAGGATCTCTTCGCGGATGTAATCTTGGATGACTCCATCGAGTTCTGGAGCTGTAGGAGGACGCTGCCAGATCGATCGGAATATTTGGGTGAGGTGTTCGACCTTGGCTGAAGTCACCACGATCTGATCCTTGCGACGAACGGTTTCTCCTTGAACCGCTTCGTAAAGTAGAAACAGGCAAGCTCCGATAAAAAGAAAGTGAACTAAGGGTTCGCGGAGTAATTGAGATAGAAATTTTTTCATTATGAAGATTTAAAGAAAATCTGAATTCCTCAAGGGTTATACCAAATCGGCGAAGTATACCCCCTCTCCTGCGTCGTCATCGGAACATCGGCCGCCATCTTGATCCCATACCGTTTTGCATCATATGCGGTCCAGCGAGGGGTCGGGATTTCAATCACCCGCACATAGTAAAACGCTTTGAGTGCAGGATTGAAATCGGGATCCTTCCAGACGATTCTCAATTCGGGATCTCCAATACTATTGGTATAGGTGGCATTTTTAACATTGACCGTCGAGCCAACCGGTTTTTTACATCGTCCATCCGATTCAATCGGGCGGCCGTCAGAAACAGCGACGTCGTAGATCTTCTCATGGACCTCCCCCTTCTGATCTAACCAACCTTTAATCACTTGAACACGATCAAGATTAGCTCCCATCGGATCTTTGAGTGCCGCGATTAAAAAAGTGGGAGACTTCCCTGGCGAAGCTTTCCGTAGATCTCCCCCCATGGGAACCCCTTTGGAATAACCGATCATCGCAAGTTCTTGAGAGCCACTCTCTTGAGTTTTAAAATCATATCCTCCAAAAAAGCGCACCGTCATGCGTGGCCCCGTCGTGCCATAAACCTCTTTCCGCTTCATCGCATCCCACAGCGCTTCACGAGTATTTGCAGTGGACCACACCGCGGCATAACCTGAGGCGGCCATTTCCCAACCGAGAATTTTGACCCCGCCAAAATCTAAGACTGGGTTGTCCCAACGATGCGCGCTCGGCTCTTTCCCAGAATGTTTCCCAAAGAAATTATCTTCATCGGCTGTCGCCAGCGAAGTATGGGAGTCGGTGGAACCAATCATTCCTACCTTGAAAGGATTAGTTCCTAACTTCTCTTGTAACTTAAGACCGGTCTTGAGTCCTTCTCGAGCATATTCGAATTGGAGCATTTCGGGCTTTTTCTTTTCGCTTAAATCAAGGTTTCCTTTGTCCCAAATCTCGTAGCTGGCAAACTCATCATTGGGGGAAAGAAACTTGTGTGCTTCGCCATCCCCTTTGATTTGCGTCACTTCGTAGATCGGTTCCCACCGGGCACGGTTTTCGGCGTATTTTCGTGTCAATGGATTACCTAAAAAGTCAGCCAGCGCAAACATGCGCCCATTACTTAAATTGCCGTTGTGGGGAATCGCCAATACTTGCACTCCGTAATTTTTTTCATAAGCAGCGAGGACTTTCCAGAGGTCTTCAGGGTTTTCGCTGTCGAGTGAAGAGAATGGGATAAACTTCCCAACCTTATCGGCACCATCCCGAAAGATGACAACGCGGTGCAGGTTGTTCCCTTTGTTATTGGAGGTCCATTCATAACCGAGCAGAGCGGTAAATTGATTTGGATCATTCATTTTTTCAGCGATCGCTAAATAATTATTCCAGAGGTTACGGATAATTTTTGGATTCTTCATGATCTCCGGAGTTTTTCCCAAACCCAATCCTTGAATGATCTCTCCCGCCACCTTAAAACTCTCTTCCCCTCCCGCTCGAATCATGTCGTGCCACCGTCGAGTCGTCGGATCACTCATCAGTTGTGGATTCCCTTTGACAATTTCATCCATCATCCCAAATGCCTCGGAGTGATCCGCAATCACCAAAAAATCTAAAGGCCGGCTGAGCTTCGCCCGCTGTCCGGTTGCTGAGACAACTTCCTCCCCACGAGCAAAACGGAATGCTGCCTCCGGGCCAAGGGTATCTCCCAAGGCACGTGCATCCAGCGACTGAGAGGTATGAAGATGGGTATCCCCCCAATAAACTCGGGTGGGGTATTTCGGTTGGCTTGAAATGGATGACGCTTGGAATAAATTTCCAAAAAGAAATAGCACGAGGGCTATCCGAGAAGCTTTGATCTTCATAATCCTCCCTGAAATATTTTACTGAGTTTTTCCAATTTGATTGACTACAATATTGACCTTGGATGGCGGTTCGTCAGCATCTAAAACCGGATAGCTTTGAGAAACCCAATGCACTTGACCATCCACATCGCAAATTCTAGCTCGTAACTGATATTTTTTCTGAGATGAAATTTGAGAGGAATTATAATTCAAAGCAAACGGAATGGGAACTTGTTCTCCATCGGTAATAATTTTTTGTTCGATAATGACAATCGAGCCATCTTCACCTCCCACCTCTTCAAGCATCACTTGAACCTGTGAGTTGGGAGGTAAGGCAATTCTTTCTCGATAAGTCACCACTCCCATCAATGTTGTAGCTGACTCCCCTTCACCCGCAGTTTCCTTGCAGGAAGCTGTATGGTTGGCTGTGAGAAAGATGATGATTAAAAAAATAATTTTTTTCATTGTCCGACCCCTTTCCGATCAATCCTCCCAATTGGATTGACAAAATCCCCCCTTTAGTTTGCAATTTCTAATATACGGAGATCTTTAAGTATCTAAAACTCTTACAAAGAAGACAAAGTAAAAGTGCGGATGAAATCTTCCCTCATAGTTTATATTTTTTTCACACTTTCGTTCATATGCCGGTTATTCGATGGTTTATCGCAGAGCTTTCAAGGTGGGGATCGAATTCAGGTAGGTGAGTTATCCATTATTTTACCAATCGGTGCGAATGGCATACTGACGGATCTGATCGTCTGGAGTCAGTAAAGTAAGCCCATGAACGATAGCCTGTGAAATCAACATCCGGTCAAATGGGTCTCGATGAAGTTTGGGTAGGCGGTGTATAGTCAGGGCAGATTCTTCATCAATCGGCAGAAAATCGATCCGGTACTTCTCGCGAAGTTTTGGCACAAAACGTTCAGGCACTTCAGGCAAAGGTAAACGCCCTAGATGGTATTTGATTGAAATTTCCCATGCCGAGGCGGCGCTCAAATAAACTTCATTTTCAGGATTCTGAAAAAGCAAGCGTGCCTGCTGAGAAAGTTCAGGAGAGTCAATCGGAATCCAGAGAAAGGTACACGTATCTAGTAAAAGTTTCATGCTTCAATGCTCTTCAAAAGCAGAAAGAATTTCCTCTGGCAACGGTTCAAAAAACTTTTTGGAAATTTTGATCTTCCCTTTGTCTAATCCCAAAGGGCGTTTCTTTTTTGCGCGAATGGGAACAGGACGAATCTCAGCGATGGGAACATTTCTTTTGCACAGAAGGATGGTCTCTCCTTCCGCTAAACGTGCCAAATACCGAGATAGATGAGTCTTGGCATCATGAATATTCAACTTAACCATGTTAGTTCAAAACTAAACTAAGAATAGAGTCATGTCAAGATAGCATGGGTCCTTGAGAGATTTTAGGACCCGCTTCAATACTATCCAAAAATATTTCAGGGACGTTCCGCCCATCCCAACCAAAACTCGATCATCACTTTCATTAAGTCGATAAACTCTTGATAACGGGATGGTTTTCTAAGAAAGGCGTTTGCTCCGCGAGCATAACACTCATGGATGTCCTCCGCATTTTTTGAAGTGGTCAAGACGATGACTGGAATCGCCTTCAACTTTTCTGAAGACTTGATCTCATAGAGGGCTTCGCGCCCGTCCTTTCGGGGCATATTAAGATCAAGCAAGATGAGCGAAGGTAAGGGGGATGATTCGGAGGATAGATATTCTCCCTCATGGTTTAAATACCTTAATAATTCTTCCCCATCCTTCACCCATTTTATTTCAATCTCCTTTTTGGCTGCTTCAATCGCTTCGCGGATCAGTAAAAAATGATCTTCATCATCTTCAGCAACTAATATGATCGGTTTGAGAGCTTGGTCCATTTTTAACCTCTCGGCAGTGTGACCGTAAATGCAGTCCCCGCACCTACTTGAGATTTTACAGCGATACTACCACGATGAGCCATCGCGATTTTTTGACAAATGGCCAGCCCCATTCCGGTTCCGGGAAATTGGTTTTTGGGGTGGAGTCGTTCAAACGGTTTAAAGATGAGCGCTTCATATTTCTTATCAACACCGATCCCATGATCTTCTACAGTTATCTCGATGCAGTAAGTATCCACGATATTGCCCGATACTTTGACCCAGGGAGTTGTTCCTTTTTCGGCAAACTTAAGCGCGTTGGCGATGAGATTCAAAAACAACTGCTTGAGTTGCACCCAATCTCCTTTGGCATCTGGCAACGATTCAACCATGATAGTCGCTTGAGATTCTAAAACTCTTAGTTCGAGCTCTTTTAGAACTTCTTTCATTAAATCGTTTAAAGATATCTTCTCAAAGGGAAGATCTCGTTTTGCCATGCGAGAATAAAGCAAGAGGTCATGGATTAAATCTCGCATCCCCATGGCCGACTTCTGGATTCGATCAAGACTGTCCAGCGCAACCGGATCCAACTCTCCCGAAATATTGGCTCTTAGCCGGTCACCGAAGGCGATGATTTTATGCAGCGGTTCTTGCAAATCATGAGAAGCGACATAAGCAAAGCTTTGCAGCTCTTTGTTGGAATGCTCCAACTCCTCCGATTTTAATTGAAGCTCTCGCTGAGTCTCCTGAAGTTGCGCATTCTCCATGCTTAAAGAAATCAGACTCGCAATCGACGCCACAAATTCTTGTTCTTCGAGACTCCATTTGCGCCTGCTACCAACCTGTTCGTGACACACAATTCCCTTCACCTTCCCTTGTAACCAGATTGGAACGTCTAACATGCTGAAAATTTGTAACGGTTGAAGATAACTTGAGGCGAATTCGCAAGTTCGCGGATCGATCTGGGCATCATTGGCGGCAATGGTCCGCGATTTTTCAAGCTCTTTAAAGTAGTTGGGATAATCTTTGGCATGCAGAATCACACCGTTTTCGTGAATATCCTTACTAGCTAAATAGAGGTCATGGCAGAAGATCTCCGCTTGCTCATTTTGAAACAGCCAGATGCTGACTCGTTCTACTTCTAGCTCCCGGGCATCCATTTCGGTGACTTTGGAAAAGAAAGAGTCGAGTTCGGATAAATTCATTTTGGCCAATTCGAGTAGAGTTTTCTGAAATCTCAGACTTCGCTCATTCCTTTTTCGAAGTTTCTTCTGAATATAATTACCTGCAATCCAGGCAGAGATAAGGAAACCGCAAACAAAACTAGTTAAAAGCATGAGAATATGTATATTCATGCAAGGACTGTTCCTATGTATGTCACCCCTCTTGGGTTAAGAGGGGGCAGGGGGAGTTACTGTGGAAGAAAAGTACATTAAATAAAATTCATAAGTACTTATCTATCGGAGGAACTCCCCTTAATCCCCTCTTAACCCAAG
>JBGTGJ010000264.1:0-17895 GCA_041746775.1 bacterium | reverse complement strand
TTTTTATTGTAGCTGGCGATGTTTCTTACCTGTCCGTCCGAGAGAAGACGATAGCGTCGCTCCATCTCAGCCACTGCCCAGCGCAGTGCCAACGAGGCTTTTTTGGGTTGAGTGACGACCGGCAAAAGTAGATGGGGGATGTTGGCGTAAGTGGAGAGTTCCAACATTTTGGGATCGATGAAAATGAAGCGTACCTCTTCGGGGGTATTTCGGAGTAATAGACTTAAAATAAAAGAGTTTAGTCCCACCGACTTTCCTGCACCCGTTGCTCCGGCCACCAAGAGATGTGGCATCTTTCCCAGATCAGCCAAGACAGGAATCCCTTCAATATTTTTTCCTAATGCCAGCGTCAGTTTCGATTCTGCCTTTTGAAAACGAGGATCTGCAACGATCTCTTTATAATAGACCGTTTCGCGCTCATGATTTGGGATCTCAATTCCAACGGCCGGTTTTCCCGGCAGCGGTGCGACGATACGAACCGGCCTTCCACCCATCGAGAGTGAGAGGTCGTCGGCGAGGTTGGTGATCTTGTTGACCTTCACTCCGGCCGCTGGTTCAAATTCGTACATCGTGACGACGGGCCCCGGGTGAATTTCCGTCACTCTTCCTTCGACTCCATAATCGCGCAATTTGCTTTCGAGCAAAATCGAGCTTGCCTTGAGGTTCTCCTCGTCGATCACATGATTGGAGGCGGGAGGGACTGAGTCGAGCAGTGCAATCGGAGGGAGTTCATAACCATCCGAAAGTTTTTGGATCGACATCTGGTCATCTTTTTTGTTCTCGTTTTTAGTCGCCCGCTGGTAGATTTTAGGCTCGTTGTCGTTCTTGAGATTGGATGAATAAGGTGTTGCCATTCTTGCTGCAGGTGTTTCTGCTTTCGGAGTAGGAATTTTTGGTAACTCTGGAGTTTCTTCAAGAGTACGATGCACGTTGATCCGTGGTTTGGAAAGCGGTGGCAAAGGTTGGGCCGCCTCCTTTTTCTTGGCAACCCGCAGCTCTTCTTGTTTCTTTTCTTTTAATTTCTCCCGTCGAGCGAAATAGATGGTCAGCAGAGAGCGCACATGTTGATAAAGCGATTGGATAAATTTGCGCACCTGAATTGCTACTTCGACAATGCTAATTTTGGTGGCCCAAATGAAGGTGATGATTCCAATCGACAAAACAAAAAGGTAAGAGCCCCAGTCGCTCAGGTATCGACGTAACTGTTCTCCAATGATTGCGCCGACGACCCCTCCCGCCAGTGTCGTGGGGCCAAAGAGCCAGATATTTTTCCACTTGAGTTGAAAGAGAATCGCCGCCATGACGATGGTGATGCCAAACAATATTGCTTCCGAAGGATGAATTCTCTCTCTCTTTTTAGTGAAACAAAGATACGAGATGAGAATTAGCACTCCTGCAAACACAAGACTGGCAAGCCCTAGCGAGCTAATCAGAAAATCAGCAAAGTAAGCCCCCACCATGCCGCCGTAGTTTTGAATCTCCAAAGAATCGGCCGAAGAGTTGAATGACGGATCGAGTGGCGAATAGGACAAGAGGCAAAGCACCGTAAATAGCGCGAGCATGAGGGTGAGAATTCCAAAGATCTCGTGCAGGTAACCGCGGGTAGGTTGTTCGGGAGCTTTTTTTACCATTAAATTTTGACAACAGACACGGACAGCAAACAACGGACTAAAGAATAAACTGATTAAATTTCAAATTCAGTCTCTGGTCCGTTGTCCCTTGTCCATTCTTCAGTCTGCTTGCTTTCTCAAAAAGGTCGGGATGTCGTACTCGTCTTGATTTAAATCAATCGCACCAATTTCAGCGACCAGCTTTTTTAGTTCACTTGCTTCATTGCCGCCGCGTGATTTGAGTAGATCATATTGCGTGCCTGGTTCTTCTTCGAGGATGGGTTGTTTCATCATCGGTTTAAACTTTTGGATGTCGAGCTCGATCGATTCTTCTCGGACAAAGCCTGACGAGCTTTGTATCGGAGTGGGACGAGTGTTGATCATTGATGAGGAAGTGGAAACAGGGGAGGAATGTAAAGTGGGGGAAGGGGCTGCGGCAGTGACCGGAATGCTTTTGTATTTAGGTAACGTCGTTGCAGGGATGAAGTGAGATTTTTTAGTCTCTTTGTTAAAACCGGTCGCAATGACAGTGACCCGTAACGCATCTTTTAGTTTTTCATCAATCACGGCGCCAAAGATGATGTTGGCCTCTTCGTGGGCCTCTTGTTGAATCAGTTTGCTTGCTTCGTTGACTTCGAAGAGCGTCATATCCGATGGGCCAGTGATATTAATGATGATGCCGGTGGCTCCATTGATGGAAACATTCTCCAACAACGGCGAGCTGATCGCCTTTTGTGCCGCTTCATTGGCGCGGTTGTCTCCTTGTCCAACTCCGGTACCCATGAGCGCCATCCCCATCTCTCCCATGATCGTTCTGACATCGGCGAAATCGAGATTGATGAGGCCTGGAATCGTGATCAAATCACTGATTCCTTTGACCGCTTGAAGCAGAACTTCGTCGGCCATCTTAAAGGTATCGATCATGGGGGTTTCTTTTCCGGCGACCGATAAAAGTTTTTCATTGGGAATCACGATCAAAGTATCGACATTCTCTCGCAATGAATCGACCCCGACGTCGGCATGCTTGGAACGCTTTTTTCCTTCAAATGCAAAAGGCTTCGTGACGACACCTACGGTCAGGGCCCCCAATTCCTTTGCAATCTTGGCGATGACCGGAGCGGCACCCGTCCCGGTTCCACCCCCCATGCCACAAGTGATGAAGACCATGTCGGAGCCGTTGAGTACTTCCGCAATGGTCGATTGATCTTCCATCGCGGCATTACGACCGACATCAGGATTGGCACCTGCACCAAGACCACGGGTGGCTTTGGTCCCGATCTGAATCTTCACGGTCGCTTCGGAAAACTTAAGCGCTTGGATATCAGTATTGGCCGCAATAAACTCGACCCCATCGAGTTTTGACCGGATCATCGTATTGACAGCATTACCGCCCCCACCACCGACACCAATCACTTTAATTTTTGCATTTTGGGCAAGATTTTCTTCGAATTCGAACATAGGCTCCTCCTCACTGAAAGCAGATGGCTTTCTTCAAACCCTTAAGCAGATTTTTTTAGGAATCCCAACAAAAAATTGAAGATTAGAAGTTTTTATTTTCATCCCTGATTGCAAATCTAGAGTAAATTGGTATCGGGTTGGCGAAAAGGAGTTTTACGATGAAATATCGATTATTTGGTAGAACGAATGTTACTGTTTCCGAGATTGGCCATGGGACCTGGGCCATGGGAAACATGTGGGGACCCCGCGATGATGAGCAGGCGATCAAGGCGCTCCAGTTAGGGTTAGAAAAGGGGATCAATTTTATCGATACGGCGTGGATCTACGGGGATGGGCATTCCGAGCAGTTGATTGGGAGGGTCGTTCAAGAGACTGGAAAACGGCCGTTTATTGCTACCAAATGTCCTCCAAAAAATCGGGCTTGGCCGGCGAAAGAGGGGGTGAGAGCTCAAGAGGTCTTTCCTGCCGATTATCTGATCCAAATGACCGAGAGTTCCTTAAAAAATCTCAAGACTGAATGTATTGACCTGCAACAATTGCATGTCTGGAATGACTCCTGGCTCGAGCAGGGGGATTGGATCGATGCGGTGGAGAAGCTTAAAAATCAGGGAAAGATTAAGCATTTTGGAATTTCGCTCAATGACCATCAGCCAGATTCGGGCCTCCGGGTGGTGGCGAGTGGGCTGATCGATTCCATTCAAGTCATCTATAATCTTTTCGACCAAACGCCGAGTGAAAGGCTTTTTCCTTTATGTCAAAGAAACCAAGTCGGGGTGATTGTCCGTGTTCCTCTAGATGAAGGGGGATTATCGGGGACGCTCACGCCGCAAACCGAATTTGTGAAGGGGGACTGGCGGCGGGAATATTTTAAAGGGGATAAGTTGCGAGAGACTTGTGAGCATGCCGAGCAATTTCGTTTTCTTATTCGACCGCCATTCAATAGTTTAGCTCAAGTCGCCTTGAAGTTTTGTTTAGAAAATCCTGCAGTTTCTACCGTGATTCCTGGCATGAGAACGACCTCTCATGTCGAAGAGAATATTTCTGTGTCCGAGATGGAAGGATTTTCCGACGAAGAATTACAAAAGATCTATTCATTATCCTGGCCGAGAAATTTTTATCCAAAACACGGCTGAGTTATTAATTTTTAACCTTCGAAGTTTTTTCCTTTCTAACTAAAAGTAACCCTCATTATTTTTAAGAAAGGAAATCTTATGAAGTCTTATAAAAGTGGTCTTTTGCTTGGATTTTTTCTCTTTTCCTCCCTATTCCTTTTCTCCTCGATTTCATTTTCCAAGCATGATGGCGGGGCCTGCAAAACTGATATCGAAAAATTTTGCAGTAATGTCTCCGGCGATCGTGGCGCCAAGATGAAATGTCTTAGCGATCATCAAAAAGAATTAAGTTCTGAATGTCAGGCCAAGCTGGAGATGAAGAAAAAGAGGATGGAAGAATTTAAGAAAGATTGTGGTGGAGATGTCGAGAAATTCTGTTCTGGTATCGAAGCGGGACGTGGAAAAAAGTGGGAATGTCTTAAAACCCACCAATCTCAATTAAGCTCGGCATGTCAGCAGAGACTCGAAGCGAAGCAGAAAAAACTTTAATCTCCTATATCTCTCAATCACCCCATGATTCACGGCATCATGGGGTGATTTTTTAGACTCGATCTTACTTCAATATCCCGATCTTGATGATGCCATCAGTGTAATACCAATCTCCTTCTCCATTACGACCATTAAGAGTGAGACCGATGCCAGTGACTTTATCGACCCGAAGGAGTTTGTCCGCTTTCATCAAGGTCGCTATAAAATAATCGCGTTCTGCATCGATATTCGGAGCGATGTGATGAAGGATCTGCCCGTCTCGTCGACTGAAGCCGATACCTCGGTCGAAGCTTGCGGATCCGATCCAAATCACTTGATCCGCATCAGACAAAGGGTCGACCCGCCAAAGTCGAAAATGATGTCGACGGCGAAAAGTTTTTCCAACGTCCTTTTCGTAGGCCAGATCTTCTTTGCGATGGAATAGGTAGAGAGAGCTCACCGGTGCGGTGGGGTAAGGTCGGTGGAGGGATAGCGAAGCGAGCAGATTCCAAAGGCTGGTGAGCCTGATTGGATCCGCAGGTAACCAACCGGCGGCGGATAAAGCGGATTGTAAACTTTCCTTATTTCCAACTAACCCGATATTAATGGGATCACTTGGTATTCCCTCTGCGGTGTGAGTGATTTTGATGGAGTTTAAATTGCCATATCGATGTTCATCGACTCGCCAAAAAAGAGGGAAAAGGATGTATGCTAAGAGCCCATAGATTAGGGGGGCCACCGCGGAAACTAAGAAAAACCATTTCCATTTTCGAAAACGAGGTGAAATTTTGGGGGAGTTATCAAGTGTCGTCATGATTTCTGATCTATCTCTATCTAGGAGGGACACATCTAGGTGATTGTCGCGAAATAGCCATTCTTTTTAATTCGGTTTTATTGTTGCTAATTAAAGCTAACTTTTTGGCTCGGCTCCAACCTTTGAGTTGTTTTTCCCGCTTTGCCGCTTCTGGTTTGGAGTTGTAGATTTCATGATAGACGAGATTTTGGGCTTCTGCGTCTTTTGTGTATTGAGAGCCATTGCCGGACAAGTGGTCGTTGATTCTTCGGGAGAGGTTGCTGGTGAGGCCTGTGTAGAGTGAGCCGTTTTGGCATTTTAGTATGTAAACGCAGAAAGGCATAAAACTAGTCCTGAGCGAGCAGAGCGAGTCGAAAGTATACGGGGAATCCTTCGACTCCCGTTGGTTGCTCAGGACCCTTCGACTCGTTATTTTTTCATAAATTATAAATTCAATTACTTCTTTACATGATCGAAGGAGCTTGCCCTGAGCGAGCGTTAGCGAGTCGAAGGGCTCGGGGACGTGGAGTCGAACCACGATTGATGGAGTCAGAGTCCATAGTCCTGCCATTAGACGATCCCCGAAAATTGAGAGGGATATTCCAGCATTTCATAAGGATAA
Organism: bacterium; assembly: GCA_041746775.1. Classification (GTDB taxonomy): domain Bacteria; phylum UBA10199; class UBA10199; order DSSB01; family DSSB01; genus JBGTGJ01. The sequence continues at coordinate 11,832 of JBGTGJ010000264.1, read as the reverse complement.
GGTCAAGTTTGGTGATAGATTATCTAAATGGGATCGGAGATTTGGTTGGTGTGGGTCTGGGTAATTTGATGATGAAGCGAGTTCCTTTACCCAAGGTGCTTTCTACTTTGATATCTCCTTTATGTTTTAGAATAGTTTCACGCGTCATAAAAAGACCGCGGCCCGTCCCTTCTCTTTTCGTAGTGAAATGAATATCAAAGATTTTAGGTAAATTTTCCTGGGAGATTCCCTGGCCATTATCCTGAATTTCGATAATAATACTTTTTCCCTGAACTCCTGCTTTAATAGTTAAAATCCCTCCTCGGGGCATCGCTTCAAAAGCATTTTTAGTGATGTTATAGATGGCATGAAATAACTGTAACTCGTCCCCCTCAAAGACAAGACCCATTGGATTGATCTCATTTTTTATCTCGATCATAAACCTTTCATACCGGTTTTGATCCAGCTGAATAATGCTATTGAGCATTTCATAAAGGGAAAACTTTTTATATTCTCCACTCAACCGGGTTCGCATCCGTTTTTTTACCAATGGGAGTAGCTCTGCGCTTTTTACCACTGAGATGCATAATTGTTCGATCAATTCAATCATTTCACCGGGGTTAGAAGATGTTTGTGCAATGTTTTTTAAGCTAGCGATATTAGATTTAAGATTTACATAAGCAGGGGTGAGAGTGTTTCCCATATTATGAAGTGTTGATTCGACTAAATCGAGCTGGCTTTGTAAAAATGCGAGTTGGAGAAGCTGTTGTTTTAGCGTGGCATTCTCTTTTTCTCTGGATAAAGTTTCGGTAACATCTTGGAGATAATAAATTTTCAAATCGACTTTGTCTTTGAAATCTCTGATGTGAGCGTGGAAAATCGAGGAACTTTCATCTCCACCACGAATTCTAAACAGATTGGGGTGAGGTACAACAGTTTCCAGAGTGTCCCCTAGTGAGGTCCCTTTAAGAGTTTCCCCATCCAACGCCTTTGCGAAAAGGATATTCGCCTTGTTATTGGCTTCGATAATATTGCCTGTTTTGTCGATAACTAGAATCGGTAAAGGGGCGAGCTGAAGCGCTTCTTTCCACAAGGCAAGTTTGTCAAGATTATAAGTTTTGGGAGTATCACGTATTGCTTCAAAAGTTCTAAAGGGGACCGGGGTATGGTCATCATCTTCCATGAGGCTGACGTCAGGAATTTTGAAATTGGGTGCTTTGTTTTCAATAATTCCTGATTTTTCCTTAGTACTATTTTTAATTGGAAAAGAACCGGTCTCATAAGCAGGTTTGGGCACCAGAAATTCTCCCCAAATGTTTTCAAGCTTGAATGTTCCATTCGACCAAAGGGACTTTGAAAGCTTCCGAGCCTGTTCGTGAAGAGATAAGGTGTAGTTTTTAAACCACCTAGGTTGAACCACATCAAAAGTTTTCGCAGCAAAATTGAGATGGAAGAAAGAAGATAATGATTCTGCCGAAAGCGCCGCGCTGGTTTGTTCGGGCTTAAGATGAAGGATGCTGCTGTTGGTATAGTTTCCTAAATAGATGGCACCCAACATGGCGGTTTGTGGAAAAAGTTTTTCGGAAACTTTGGTAAAACGATTAGGGAAATTTTGTTTTGCAACGGTTGTAGCAGTAGCTCTATGAGCTTTTCTCGCCAACGCTCCAGCGGAATGAAAAAATCCTAACGTTATTCCGTTCGCCAGTAATTCCGTTTCAAACGACATCGAGGCGTGATTTAAATTGGGCTCCAGTAAATTTCTAAGCCCTCGAGCGGTTGTCGTGAGGGCGGTTGCCTCCGCACTTAAACCAACCAGCGATGCAATGCTGACTGCTCCTAAACCTCGAGTCAGTAGATTGGGTGAAAAGCGATTTACTAATGTAGATAAAATCAGTGTTCTCGTGGTGTGAAGGGCGGCCGTTGCTGAGAAAAAACCGGTGTAGAGTATGGGATCGGCGAGATCCTCTTTTAGAAAATTGATGTGATGGGCGAATTGAGAAAGAAACGGGGCATTCCCATTAGCAACATTTAAATCCTTTTCAACAGCCTTCAGTAAAGCGAGGCGACCGCTTTCGGTAAATCCTAAAATAGGTTTTTCAATTTCATGTTTGATTTGTTGTAACAGTTTGTGACCGTAAAGAGCGGTCTTTCGGCTTTTTTGCAGGTGTTGCGCAAAGTGATAAGTTCTTTGAAGAAAAACGGGAGTTTGATTTTCTAACGAGAGTGAAAAGATCTGAGTGAGATCATGTTCTTTCAATTTACTCAGCAACGATTTTTTATGTTGAGCAGAAAGCTGAAGAAAATTTTCTCGTAGTGAATATGAACCAAAATCGGTTTTTTGAAATTCATTCGGAAAAGTTTCTTTTAGAAAAATTTTAAGAAATTGTGAGGGTGTAGTTGTGCCTACTTCCTGAGAAATAGGAATTTTTAGAGACAAAAATTTTCTGTTAAAAATCTCAAGAGAGTCCCTAGAGATTTTTCGTAATGGAATATCTGCCATGCTTTGAAGTAGATTGCCCTATGACCCCACTGAGTGAAGCTGGAAGGCTCCGCTCGAAAGCGAAGCGGCGACTGTATAAGATGTGGCGTCATTTGTCCATTGCAATTATCTATTCACTGGCATTTTTGCTATTGCGGTGCGTCGAACGAAAAAGTTAAATACATTTTGTGCGCGATGAAATTTTCCAACTATTAAAAAAATACGACGTCCCTGCTCCGCGGTATACCAGTTATCCAACGGTTCCCGCTTGGACCACGGAGGTAAATTCTCACGATTATCAAAAATCACTCGCGTCATTAAATTCCAACGAAAAACTTTCTTTATATTTTCATCTCCCCTTTTGCGAAAAGCTCTGCCACTTCTGTGGTTGCATGCAGGTGATTACGAGTGATCATTCTCGCTCCAAACCGTATTTGGAAATTCTGCTTCGAGAACTCGAGCGGGTTGTTTCATTCATTCCTTCTCATTCCCGTGAAGTTTCTCAAGTTCATCTGGGTGGAGGTACTCCCAATTTTCTTCAGCCTCACGAATTAGAAGAACTGATCACTTCCATTCGAAAGAACTTTCATCTTTCCGATAATGCCGAATTAGCCATTGAGATGCATCCACGAACGAGCACCGTTCCGTTCTGCGAAAAACTATCCGAGCTTGGATTCAATCGAATTTCTCTGGGGGTTCAAGATTTTGATCCGAAGGTTCAAACTCTCATCAATCGTTTTCAAACTCATGAGATGACGGTGGAGATGGTTTTGTTGCTGAGAAAATTAGGATTTCGGTCTTTCAACTTTGATTTGATTTACGGCCTTCCTGGTCAAACAATCGATGGTTGGAGAGATACACTTAAAAGAGTGATTGAGCTGAGACCGAATCGATTGGCGGTATATAGTTATGCTCATGTCCCCTGGATAAAGCCAGTGCAGCGTTCGTTCAAAGATTCCGACTTGCCCGCCCCTGAGATGAAATTAGAATTATTCCACCTCGCCTACGAAACTTTTCTTGAGCATGGTTATCGCCATATCGGGATGGATCATTTTGCACTCCACGAAGATGAATTGAGCAGGGCGCTCGATTCTGGAACGATTCACCGAAATTTTATGGGATACTCGACACGTGCGGATGCACATCAAATTGGTTTTGGAGTCTCTTCCATTTCATATGTTGGAGGGAATTACTTTCAGAATAAGAAGGAACTTCCGAGTTATGAATCAGCGATTCAGAAGAACGAACTGGCAACCTTTCGCGGGTTTTTGTTGAGCCAAGACGATGCGATTCGTCGTGAGCTAATCACTCAGATCATGTGTCGAGGGAAAGTAGATCTGGAGATATTTCAGAAAAATTGGAAGTTGGATTTTAAAAATTATTTTGCTAAGGAGCTTCCAGAACTTGAGTCACTTTTAATGGATGGATTGCTAAACATTAACGAAAATTCATTTGGGGCAACGGAGACTGGTTTTCTCTTTCTTCGTAATATTGCAGCGGTGTTTGATCAATACCTCAACGAGATCCAAAATAAGGCGCAGACCCCCACGTTTTCTAAAACAGTCTAAATTCTATGCAATTTTATCTTTGGCTCAAAGCCTTCCACCTCATCTTCATGGTAGCCTGGTTCGCCGGGCTTTTTTATATCTTTCGCCTTTTTGTCTATCATGCAAAATTTCAAAATAAACCGGAGCTAGCGGAGGCTTATTCACTCATGGAGCGAAAGTTGCTCTATATCATCATGCATCCCGCGATGCTGATGACGATCCTGTTTGGAATATTATTGATCACGCAAAACCCGTCAATCTTCGAAGCGAGATGGTTTCATTTAAAGTTATTTTGTGTGTTGTTACTCATCGGGTATCAAGTTTTTGCCGGGATTGTGCATAAACGGTTTTCTAGCGGAGATTATTTTCTCTCAGAAAAAGCGTGCCGGTTGATCAATGAAGTTCCAACCCTATTGCTCATCGCAATCATCCTCCTAGTCATCTTAAAACCCGGAACCATACTTTTTACCCTTCACCCTTCACGTTTCACGGTATTTGCATGATCGGAGTTCTCCTCGTCAATCTAGGCACCCCTCGCGCACCAACCACCAAAGAGGTTCGCAAATATCTGCGTGAGTTCCTTTCCGATCCTCGTGTCATTGATATCGCCGCAATTCCCCGCTGGTTGCTGGTGAATCTGATTATTGCCCCGTTTCGTGGACCCAAGAGTGCTAAGGCGTATCAGAAGGTCTGGACAGACGAAGGTTCACCATTGATGGTGTATACCAAAAGGCTCACCCAGGCAGTTCGGGAAAAATTGGGAGAAGAATTTCAGGTTGAGATGGCGATGCGTTATGAAAAACCTGATGTGAAATCTGCATTGGAAAAATTCCAGCAATCGGGGGTTCAGGAAATTCGAGTATTGCCGCTGTATCCACAGTACTCTTCTTCCGCCACCGGCTCGGTGCAGGAAAAGATTTTTCAACTGGCGCAACAGATGTGGAATATTCCGCCGATCCGATTTTTACTCCCATTCTTCGATCATCCCGGATTTGTAAACTCGTTTGCGGAGATCGGCCGCCCCCAGCTTGAAAAATTTCAGCCCGATCACATCCTATTCAGTTTTCACGGACTCCCCGAACGACAGATTTTGAAAGGGGATCTTAGCGAGCGGCACTGTCTTCAATCGGACAACTGTTGCGAAAAGATTATTCCGGCCAACGCCCTCTGTTATCGGGCCCACTGTTTTGCGAGTGCCCGTGCGATTGCTAAGAAACTTTTGCTGGATAACTCCCAATACACCATCTGTTTTCAATCCCGCTTGGGGAGAACCCCATGGATTCGCCCCTTTACCGATCATGTGATTGAGGAATTGGCTCAGGCTGGAAAAAAGCGAGTGGCGGTTTTTTGTCCCTCATTCGTCGCGGATTGCTTGGAAACGCTAGAGGAAATTTCGATCCGCGCCCATGAACAATTTCTTCAAGCGGGGGGGGATGCATTGCAGTTGATCCCCTCTTTAAATGATCATCCTGTCTGGGTAGATGCCGTTGTAGAGATGATTCGCGGCTGAATTTTCTCATCATCAGTCTTCACCAAGTTTCGTCATCCTTCCGCATTTATCGACACCTTTTCTCATTTCATTTTTACAAAATAACCATAAGAGATCATTGTCATTTTATAATTTTTTCAGATGCTTTTTGGGCTGGCTTTTAAATTGCAGTTTTTTACAAGGGTAGGTTTCAGAGGTGGTTAGAGGTGTTTTTAATCGTAATGTGACTTTGCCCAAGGTTCTATTGCAGTCCAATGGTTAGACGACCATCATTTAAATTAGCAAAGACAAGGGGCAATTGAGAGGGGATTATGCAAAACAGGGTCTATTCGTTATTGGGGCTGTTTCTTTTTTTTATTGTCCTGGCAAATTGTGGAGGGGCACAAGGAAGACCGGTGGCATTACCGGTCCCGTTTGCCGGTGCCTATACCGGTGATACTACTCTTGTCATTGCCAATGGTAACCCGGTGGGTGGGGGGGGCTCCTTAAATCTTGCTATAAAAAATCAGCAAAATAAGCGTGCTAGTATCTCTTGGGAAATTTTTGATGGGAGTAATGGTACTTCAAGAGGGGCGCTCACTTTTCAACTAGATACGATGACTCAACCGGTCGTAACGACCATCGATGGAAAAATCAAAAGAGAGTATTTTCTCGGGATTAGCGCCGATATTGGTCGAGGGAATGTTATTTCTGTTTCCCAGTTTCACTGCTTTGAAAATCCTTCGACCCTACCCCCTCCCACCTTTGATCCAACCGCAATCGTTCCCGATGACCCTGGTGCTATCGCAGTTACCCGGGAAATGGTCTGTTCTGGTTTAAGTGACGGTGGTTCGGAAAATATTGAAAAAAACCAAGTGATCGAGGGGCGATTTGTGATGGGGATGATCCAGCTTTCTAATGGTGATTTCCGGTTTCAAACTCAGGTTAAATCGGCGTTGTATCTGCAGGGGGCTGAGTTTTTTGCAGAAGCTGGGGATCCTTCCGATGAAATATTGGTGTCGGTGGTGGCAGAGGGGTTTGGGGTGATGGAGGCTGGAAACGACCAGCAGATATTTACTCCCATATTTGTGCTGGGGACTGATGAGGCCGTAGGAGTAGAAATCGACACGCTTGTCGAAATGTTTGAGTTATCTAGCGAGATTTTTGATGCGATCATTGATGTTGAGCTTAGTTTTGGTGATGCCAAACTGGTCGTTCATAATATTCATATCAGAGAACAGGCGGTCCCCGAGTTATCTTCTGTTTTGACGGATGCGATTCAGGAAAGATTTGAAGAGGGGGTCCATTTTTCTTCATCCCTTATCAACAATGGGGTCGCGTTCTTGACTGTGGTGGGGGAAGAGGGGCCTGATCATGACCCAATTAACTGTGATGAACAGGAGGGACGGTTTAAAGAGCTTTGTAATCAGTTCTCACCGCTTAAATTAAATTATCGATGTCTTATTCTTTTGGATCCTTCTACCTTCGAAGTTTTTACATTTCATGGAAGTTGGATTGTATCGCGCGACCTTCCTTGATGTTTTTTCGCGAAGCATTGCTTCGCTCCTACTTCATAGATGTCCACAGAACTGTTTTGCTTCCGGTCTTTTGTTCCCCTCCCATCAGTTTTTTCACCTTTTCAAATTCTAGTTTTTCTTCCTCGTTTAAATTCCCCTTCTCCATATCCTTGATTAGATTCTTGGCCTCTCGGCTTAATTTAAGATGAATCGCCGCCTCGGCCCAACCACATGAAGATGAAAATCGGAAAGCACTCAATGAGGAATGAATCCTAATTAAGTGTGCAGCGTCTCGGAAAGAGTCACGGGCTTCGATCCAATTGAAAGTTTCTAAATGAAGATTCCCCAACTCAAGATAGGCTTGAGTCAAAAATTGTAATTGATGAAGAGTCGGCGGAGATTGAACCTCTAGAGTATCGATGACATGTCGAAGATACATCTGAGCACTTCGTGCATCCCCTTGCAGTCGAAAAACTAATGCAAGATTGATTCCGATGGCGAAAGTGCTCTCCAACTTTCCGAGATGTTGAGCCAATTCTAAGGCATCCTGATAAGAGCGGGCCGCCTCTTGCCAGTCATTTTTGAAAAAGGCGATGTTTCCCAATCCATTAAAGGCGTGAAAGAGTAGCTCTTTGTTTTTTAAATCTCGGCTGATCTGGATGACTCGTTGATAATGTTGAATCGCCTCATCATACTTTTGTAATAGGTAGAAACTTTCAGCAAGACCGTAGATCGAATAGGCTTCACGATAAGTATTACCAATTTTTTTAAAAAAATCAGCATGCGCTGAAAAAACCTCTCGGGCTTCTTCCCCTTTCCCCAATGATAAATAGATGGTGGCCAACTCATTATTTTGAACCTCTTTCTTTTGCTCCTCTGAAAAGATTTTCCATTTTTCAAAAGCCTGGCGGCTCATTTCTTCTGCCTCCTGAAGTTTCCCTTCTCTCAGCAAGATGCTTGCTTTGAAATTATCAAACACCATCTGTTCGGTGGGATTGTCCTCGTGCTCGGTCAGCAGAACACGCCCCGATTGTAAAGCATCTCTGGCCAGATCGAGTCTGCCTTCTTTGAGGTAAAGGTTTACCATTTCTCGGTATGCCTGTTCCGCCCATCGCCAGTGTTCAGGATTCTCTTTTTGTTTTCCTATGGAAGACTGAAGTTCTTCCAAAACTTTTAAGCCTTCATTGTGATGTCCGGCACGAAAGAAGGCTCTGACTCGACCTAAAGTTGCTTGAACTTTTTTTTCCTGATCCGTTGCTAGTGGAAAGCATAACTCAAAGACCTTAGCCGCTTCGAGTGGGCGAAATTGCATTAAAAGATTTTCTCCGTAGCTCATAAGTTTTTGAAATCTCTCCGCAGGTTCCCCTTTCCCTAAACCATAGTGATAAAGCGCGACCTCTTGACTGACTGTTTCTAGTTGAAAGATGTCGGCCAATTGCTCATGAAAATTGGCGAGCTGTTCCTGAGAGAGATGTTTGGGAACCCATTCGGAAAAGTTAGGATTGGTTAATTTTAGTCCGCCATGTTCGGCATCGGTTTTAACTAATCCTTGATTTTCCAAACTTTCCAAATCCTCCCGAGTCACTTCGAGTCTTGATAACAGAGGTTTGTGGAGAGGGGCCTTTGCAATCGAAAGTAAGGAGAGGAGTTTTTGTGCCCCTGTACTCAACGATTCAAATTTGGTTTTGCAATAATCGGTAATCGTTTTGGGGACCTGGAGTTTGTCAAAATCGATTCCTACCTCTTTTAAAAGTGTGGAAGACCATCGCCCCTGTTCATCAAAAATCTGATGAGAGTGGATCAATGACTGAAGAATTTCGGTCAGTAGTAGCGGGTTTCCTTCAGTGCGGGAGAAAAATTCTTCGACCAGAAATTCGGGAATATCCTCAGTTCCTAAAATTGAAGCGACGTACTGTTTGACCTCTTGTCGATTAAAATTTTTCAATTCGATATAGTTACCAACCCCTTCAGCCTTTTCTAGCCTGTCGCCACCGAGGATGATGAGCAAAGAATAGGTATGAAACTGACGCATCCAATGCCTTGCCTTTTCAGTGATTTCCGGGCTGGCATTATCGGCAATCAAAACACAATCTGATTTTAAATCGGAGGGGGTGGAAGTTTCAAAATCTAATACGGGAATCGTGTGGAGCTGCGCGTGATATTTTATTTCTTTAAGTAGACGAGATTTTCCTGTTCCAGTTTCACCAGCCAGCAAAAGATATCCCTTCGATTCACTCTTGTTTATAAAAATTCGATCGAAGAGTTGCACAAACTGATTCCATTCCGCTTTTCTTCCGACGAGTTCACTTTCTCCAGGAAGATAAGAGAGAGCAGTGGCTTCAGTTTCTAGCGGATATTTCTTTTTGCCACTCCAGTTGAGATCCCGGATCACTTGATCGGCACGATGGTAGCGTTCGGCTGGATTTTTCTTTAAAAGTTTTTCTAGGATGGAATCGAGGTATTCAGGAATTTCCGTCGTCTGTGTCGATACCGGTGGTGGAATCCAGACTCTTTGCAAGTCGAGCGTTTTTTGCAGGTCATCCGTCTCAAAAGGATTCTTTCCGGCCAGACAGGTGTACCAAGTGACTCCCAACGAATACAAATCCGACCTTCCATCGCGAGGTTGGTCTAACAGCGCTTCCGGAGAAATATAAGGAGGACTTCCGGCGAATACCCCTTTTTTTTGTAAGGCGGTCAGACCAAAGTCGATGATTTTGGCAATTTTTTTCCCTTCTGAATTAGTTTCCACTAAAATATTAGTAGGTTTGATATCGAAGTGAAAAATTTTCACACTGTGGAGATAACTGAGTGCGCGAAGGGTCTGGACAAAAAGTTCCTCTATTGCGTCAGAAGTTAAGCCCCGAGTTGCATCGAAGATATCCTGTCCTTTGATGTATTCTGTCGTGAAGTAATAAATGTTTTCCTTGGGATCAAAACCAAAATCCAAAATTCTCAGGATATGAGGATGGTTGAGTTTTTTAAGAGTGGAGAATTCCTGTTTGAAATTATCTAGAACTTCCTCGACAGAAAGATATTGGTACCCTCCTCGCATCCTTAATTCTTTAAGTGCGCTTATTTGGTCCCCCGATTGGACCAGATAGACCGATCCCCCAAAACCCTCCCCCAGTTTTTCAAGGACCTCGTATTTGTTGTCGATGATCCGCATTGTCCCTATATTATCATAATTCTCTGAGTGACATAACAAGCCAGATTCATTAAAATTTTAGGAGCTTTAAACAGGGGTGTCGAGGAATTTTCCTGCCTTAGAAATGGCAGGTCTGGGGGCCCATGATACGAGGGATGAAATTTTTGCCGGTTTTTTTATTCCTGATCTCTCTGGTTTTGTTTTTTTCTACTCTCCGATTAACCGGGGGGAAGATTCAAAGTTCTGATTTTGTTTTGTTTCCTGCCATCACCGGGCTCAGCGTTGTGATTTTAGGGATTATTCTCTTTTATTATCTCTATCCCAGGATAGGGCTGTTTCCTCTGTTGGGATTTCATTTCCTGCTCGGAAACTTTTTCATTTTACTTCCGGAAATCCAGATCACCCATCACTTTGCCTACCTAGGGATGTTGTTCTTTCTGTTTATTCCTCCCACCATGATCCACTTTGCATGGCTTTTATCGGAAATGCTGGTGGAGGTAAGAAAGAAATATTTACTCCTGATTCTTCCCTATATTTTTAGTGGCCTATTGATTTTTCCCTATCTTTACTCCTTTCATCATCATCCGCAAAGATGGATCTGGTTCAACTACTTCTTATGTCTTTATTTGGGATTGGCCTACCTCTTCTGGATTTTTCATCTGCTTAAGATTTTAAAGAGACCACATTTTTCGCTCGATCGAGCGGTTGCGAAATCGATCCTTGTCGGTCAATCGATTGGATTTATCCTACCGTGCGCAGTGGTGGGGTCGATGATATTGGCAGGGGTTCCTTTTCCTCTGCATCGGATGATTCCTGCCGTGCTCCTTTTTCCCATTTCACTTTTGTTTGGGGTGATAAGGGCTAAAGGACAACAGATGCAGACCTACCTCGTCCAATCGGAAAAGAGAACCACCTTTGGGAACCTGCTCTCTGGTTTGTCTCATGAAATCAAAAATCCGCTCACTTTCATTTATTCTAACATCGAACCGCTGAGAGAATACTTAGACAAGGTCAAGACGGGTGTGTCACCGGCTAATCCTGATGCAGCAAATTCACTTCACGAAATTCAAAAAATTATTGATAATATTGAAACAGGGGTAGGGAATGTCAAAGATTTGATCGACAATTTTCAGACACTTCCTTTTCAACGTTCAGGTCAAAAGGAAGAGATCGATTTGAGCGAGTTGCTCGAGCAGTGTTTGGAAATCCTCTCCCCCAAGTGGAAAGATAAGGTTCAGTTAAAGAAAAGATACGAAACCTTGCCCAAGATCAAAGGATATCGGTTAGAATTAAGTCAGGTCTTTACCAATCTACTTTCGAATGCGTTTGATGCCAGCCCGGAGGAAGGGGTGGTTCAGCTTTCCACCCATAAGGCAGTAGGAGGGGTCAAAGTGGTGATTCGCGATTTTGGAAAGGGGATTCCGAAAGAGCACCTCGATAAGATTTTTGACCCATTTTTTACAACGAAGGCTCAAGGGAAAGGGATGGGGTTAGGGTTATCGATTGTTTTACAGAAAGTGAAGAATCACAAAGGGACGATGGAGGTTAAATCGGAGGTCGATCAAGGGACTGAGTTTTTAATTTTTTTACCTTACTAATTATGATGTTTCAACCTGCCATACTTTACATCGATGACGAACAGATCAACTTGGAGACCTTCAAGCGAGCGTTTGGTTCTGATTTTAAGGTCCATACCT
>JBGTGJ010000263.1:0-2926 GCA_041746775.1 bacterium | reverse complement strand
TATTTTTTCAAGGTGCAGGTGCCAAAATCACTGCTTCCTTATATGGTGAATAAAGGGTCGGTTTCGATTGATGGGATTAGTTTGACGGTGAATGAAGTAAAAAAGGATACGATTTCCCTGTGTATTATTCCTCACACCCTTAAAATGACGACATTGGCAGAAAAATTTCCTCAAGATAAAGTGAATATTGAGGCAGACATCCTCTTGAAATATCTCGAAAAAATGCTTAAGAAGTGAAGATGACCGACATTATCGAATACAACCGAAGTATCCAGAGAGTTCAGCAAGCCCTCGAGGCATTCCAAGCTGGGCAGATGGTGATCCTCGTCGACGACGAAGATCGAGAAAATGAGGGGGATCTTGCGATGGCCGCTGAAAAAGTGACCCCCGAGGCGATCAACTTCATGGCGAAGCATGCACGTGGGTTGATCTGTCTTTCTCTCACCGAAGAAAAGGCTCAAGCCTTAAACCTCCCGTTGATGGTCCAAGACAACAGCTCCCTTTTTAATACCGGATTTACCGTTTCTATCGATGCCCGTGATGGAACCACCACCGGTATCTCGGCCCAAGATCGTGCGGTGACCATCCTCACCGCCATTCGAGACGATTGTCGCCCTGAAGAATTAGCACGACCTGGACACATCTTCCCGTTGCGAGCGAAAAAAGGGGGGGTGTTGGTTCGTACCGGTCAGACCGAAGGCTCTGTCGATCTCTCGAGACTTGCTGGCCTGAAATCCGCAGCCGTTATTTGTGAGATCATGAATGATGATGGAACGATGGCCCGTATGCCCGATCTCGAAGAATTTTCCGAGAAACATCAAATTCCGATTGTCTCCATTGCTGACATGGTTCGGTATCGTTTGCAGAAAGAGAATTTAGTTCATGTCGCGAGTGAGGCGGAATTGCCGACCGAGTTTGGAAAATTCCAGATTAAAGTTTTTGAAAATGACGTCGATCGATTTCATCATGTCGCTTTGGTTCAAGGGGAGATCCAACCAGATGAAGAAATTTTAGTGCGGGTTCATTCCGAATGCCTTACCGGTGATACCTTTGGTTCTCTTCGTTGTGATTGTGGTGCCCAACTCCATCGCTCCATGGAAATGATCAGCGAATTGAGGAAAGGGGTGATTCTCTACATCCGCCAAGAAGGGCGCGGTATCGGTCTGATGAATAAGATCAAGGCTTATACCCTCCAAGAGCAGGGGTACGATACGGTGGAAGCGAATGAAAAATTAGGATTCAAACCTGATTTGCGAGATTATGGAATTGGAGCTCAGATATTAGTCTCTTTAGGGGTGAGCAAGATTCGACTCATGACCAACAATCCCAAAAAGATTGTTGGGCTTGAAGGTTATGGCTTGAGTATTGTCGAGCGTGTTCCGATTGAGATCGCTCCCAACCGTTCCAATTTAAATTATTTAGCGACGAAACGAGAGAAATTGGGACACCTATTGAAGAAGATTTAGCTATGGGTAAAACCGATTTAAGTTCTTTGAAATTATCGGCAGAAGGATTGCGTATCGGAATCCTGGCGAGTCGTTATAATCCTAAAATCATGGATGGGTTGCTCCAAGGGGCGATGGCAGCTCTTCAGGAGATGGGGTTAGTCGAAGAAAAAATTGAGGTTTGGAGAATCCCCGGTGCCTTTGAAATCCCCTTATTGGCACAACGGGTCGCCAAGAGTGAACAATTTGATGCCTTGATCTGTTTAGCTACCGTGATTCGTGGAGATACCGCTCATTTTGATTATGTCTGTGAAGGGGTGACGCAAGGATTACAGCAAGCGATGTTAAATTCCGAAGTTCCCATGGCGTTTGGAGTGCTGACGGTCGATACCGAGGCTCAGGCTCTAGCCAGATGTTCGCAGAATGATCAAAATAAAGGGCGAGAAGCTGCTTTTACTGCAGTTGAGATGGCCTTATTAATGAAAAGGACGAAGTGATGGGAAGCCGAAGAAAAGCGAGAGAGGTTTCATTGCAGCTCTTATACGAGATTGAGCTCTCGGCGAGGGACTATTCTGACGTCGTTCAAGAGTTTTTGCGTGATCCAACCTTGCGATTACAAAATCTTGGCGAATCTCTTTCCGACGTTGAAGAGGTAAAAGGGTTTACCAAGCTGATCACAGAAGGGGTAGCGGCCAACGTTCGTGAGATTGATGCGTTGATTGAAAGCCATTCCACTCACTGGAAGGTTTCTCGCATGGCTTCGGTCGATCGAAACATTTTGCGTATGGGGGTTTTTGAATTACTCTACTGCTCTGACATCCCTTCTTCGGTGACGATTAATGAAGCGATTGAAATTGCGAAAAAATATGGTACGGACGAATCTAGCTCGTTTGTGAATGGAATATTGGATCATATTGCGAAAGAGCTAAAAAAGTAATCGAACATGAATTGAATCGAACATCGAATTTCGAACATCGAACATCGAATCTTATGAACGATGTTCGAAATTCGATGTTCGAAATTCGATCCCCCAATGATTCAACTCAAAATCACCAGTGATCCGATTGATGAGATTGAAGTGCAGACCGCGATGGTGCTGGCGTACGAGGATACGCGTCCATTAAGAGGGCAAGCCGGGTTGGTTGATTGGAGACTTAACGGGTATCTCTCGGATTTAATCATTCAAGACCGGTTCCAGGCGAAAAAAGGAGAGGCGTTGTTGATGCCCTCCCGTGGTAGGATCTTGCCAAAGGAGCTGATGATCTTGGGACTGGGCCATCAAAGTTTGCTTCAAGAACAAGAGATTCCACAGTGCGTTTCATTAATCCTTGAAAAACTTTTACTTAAAAAAGAAAGTTCTTTTTGTATTTCGTTAAGTGATCTCACCAAGGGGAGGTTTGAGTGGCGAAGTGCCGCTCGGCTTGTTGTATCGATGCTTAGTGGACGCGCTGAGAACTTTCAAATCTCACTCGTTGAACCGA
>JBGTGJ010000262.1:0-2602 GCA_041746775.1 bacterium | reverse complement strand
GCGGCGACGGGCGAACACAAGGTTTCGCCCCTACGAAGAATTTTACACAAATCGAATCGTCTGCAAAAATTTTTGAAACGGCCGTGCATAAATCTCAAACTGATCGGCCGGAAATGAGGCGGTAAGATTAATCGCCATTTGATCTTTTAAGAAACTAACTTGAACCTGCTGAACCTTCTGCCCTGCCTTTACATTCTTCAGCACATCGGCCCCATCCCCCAACATCTGTTTCATCGCCGCTAGGTCCCAGGAACAGACCATCTGCTTCGCGGGAACTCCCCCGACGGTGAGGTCTCTCTCATCCAAGATTTGAAACGTCTGAATCCCTCGCGCCTGAACCGCCTCTTTGATCTTTTCGAAATAACTTTCAAGATCAACCGGCTCGCCCAAAAGCTCTTTGGTGATGATGATATTGGGGCGAACGTTTTTGTCGGTGGAAGGAATGGTTAAAGTCACCATCCCTTGGTCTTGCCAAGTGGTGGGGACGTCAAATTCAAGATCATTCAGAACAACTTTTCCCATAAATAAAAACTCCTTTTTTATGGAATGGTAGCATGCGGTCCAAAGACCGACCAAGCAATAATTAAATGTCTAAATTACGAACACTCAACGCATTCGTCTCAATAAACTCCCGCCTCGGTTCCACCTGATCCCCCATCAAGACGGTAAAGATATCGTCCGCCTCGACCACATCATCCACCTTGACTTGGAGGAGGGTGCGGGTTTCAGGATTCATCGTTGTCTGCCAAAGCTGGTCGGGGTTCATCTCCCCCAGCCCTTTATAGCGCTGGATGTATTGCCCTTCACGACCGGAGGCGAAGATGAAATTTTTTACCTCGGAGAGACTGTTGAGCGGGACCGTTTTGTCGTTTTCTTGGAACTCAAAAGGGCCGTAAACAATATCGGCAAATTGATTCTTGATTCGGATCAGTTCATTGACCTCGGGAGAATCGATCAGTGTGGTATCGATGATGGTCAGACGAGGCATCCCACCGTATAGGCTCTTGTAGACCAAGCGATGAGAACTATGTTCTTCATCCTTTTCGGTCTCAAGTTCGAAATCTTTAAGTTCAGGATAAAACTGGGTGAGGTAAGCGGCCAACCGATCAGATTGCGTGTCCATCTGTTTCGGATCTTTCAAGACTTGATGGTCGAAAGTGGTGGACATCACCATCGCGTCAATGATCCTCGGATCCCCTTTTTTTCGCATGAACCGCAATGCTTTATCGTACTCGATCAATTGTTCTGTCAGGGTCGCCAATTCCTTTCCTTGAAGTTCTTTCTTCCCAGCCTTCAGTCGCAGCCCCTCTACTCCGAGATCGATCAGGTATGATTCGAGCGACTCTTCATCTTTGAGATATTTTTCGCTCTTCCCTTTTTTCACTTTATAGAGTGGAGGCTGAGCGATGTAGAGATAACCTCGCTCCACGATCTGAGGCATCTGGCGATAAAAGAAAGTGAGCAGCAGCGTACGGATATGCGCTCCGTCGACATCAGCATCGGTCATGATGATGATCTGGTGATAGCGAATCTTTTCGATATCGAAATCATTCTCCCCAATCCCCGCTCCCAGTGCCGTGATGAGGACGCGGATCTCTTCGGAGGCGAGCATCTTATCAAAACGGGCCTTTTCGACATTCAGAATTTTCCCTTTGAGCGGAAGAATCGCTTGATTCCGACGATCTCTCCCCTGCTTGGCGGAGCCACCAGCCGATTCCCCTTCGACGATGTAGAGCTCCGAGTGGGCAGGGTCTTTCTCCTGACAATCAGCGAGTTTACCGGGGAGCGATCCAATATCGAGTGCACTTTTCCGACGCACAAGATTACGGGCATTCCG
The DNA here is from genome assembly GCA_041746775.1 of bacterium. Classification (GTDB taxonomy): domain Bacteria; phylum UBA10199; class UBA10199; order DSSB01; family DSSB01; genus JBGTGJ01. Next base: position 765 of record JBGTGJ010000262.1, on the reverse strand, counting down.
CGCTGCAATGCGAGCTCGTGCGGCATCGATAATCTTGTTGCCGATCTTTCGACCGACCGAGGGGCTTTCTTCTAAAAATTGCCCCAACTTTTCTCCAACGATCGATTTGACCAACCCTTCCACCTCGGAATTACCGAGTTTCCCTTTGGTCTGTCCTTCAAATTGAGGATCCGGAATTTTGATGGAGATAACCGCCGTGAGCCCTTCGCGAATATCCTCCCCTTCCAATCCATCTTCTTTTAGAGATTTGAGCAGTCCTTGATTGAGGAGGAATGAATTCAGCACCCGGGTCAGGGCTGATTTGAATCCCGTGACGTGTGTTCCGCCTTCGTGGGTATTGATATTGTTGACGAAGGAGAAGATGCTTTCAGAATAGGCGTCATTCCACTGCATCGCGATCTCGACCATGCAATGATCTTTTTCTGCTTCAAAATAAATCGGCTTGGGGTGGAGCGGTGCTTTGCGTTGGTTCAAATGCTCAACAAAACTGATGATCCCCCCCTCGTACTGAAATTGATGCCCCTTGCCACTCCGCTCATCGCTGATTTCAATCTTGATCCCTTTGTTAAGAAAGGAGAGTTCGCGCAATCGATTGCTGAGAATGTCAAAGCTATACTCGGTCGCCTCAAAGATCTGTGGATCTGGTTTAAACCAAACCTTGGTCCCTGATTTGGTGGTTTTACCGGTCTCTTCGAGCGGTTTTTCCGGTACCCCTCTTCGATAGCGTTGGTGATAAACTGCTCCATCACGGCGAATCTCTAGATC
>JBGTGJ010000261.1:0-2939 GCA_041746775.1 bacterium | reverse complement strand
TCAACCGGAGATCCCTTCTGCGCAAGTACCATCAGAGGAGGTTCCGACGATCCCCTCTTCTCCGATTCCGCCTGTTATTTCTTCTGACCCCTTTGTCGATGAAGTGGTTTCATTTCGTCCGGGAAGTCACGCCGGCTATGGTTCCTCTCAATTTCCTGAAATTGTCCTCGGTCCGCCGCAAGGGGGAGGGTTTAGTTTTGGTGGAACGGATGTCCTTTCTTTGGGAGTGGGTGGAGAAATTATTTTGAAGTCGGAGACGCCGATTCTAAATGAAACCGGAATTGATTTTATTATTTTCGAAAATCCCTTTTATGCAGGAGGGGATCCCAATAACCCTTACATCGAATTAGGAGAGCTAGCGGTGAGTCAGGATGGGGTGAGGTTTTTTTCGTTTTCTTGCGAAGCGGGAAATCGGATAGAAGACTACCCTGGTTGTGCGGGGGTGCAGCCGGTTTTGGCCAATAGCGAATTCAATCGAATTGATCCGACCAATCCGGAGTTAGCCGGAGGGGATCCGTTTGATCTCGATGTGGTGGGATTAAATTGGGTGCAGTATATCCGAATTCGTGATTTGAGCCGTGAGGAGTCGGGGAATAGTGCTGGTTTTGACTTAGATGCGATTAGTATAGTTCATCAATAATAAAGGAGAAAGTTATGACGCCACCGTCTGCTGTAAGATTAACCCCTTTTTGTAAACATAACCCTTCATCTCCCATTTGTATTGAACCCAAGGGAGAGGAAACTAAAAAGCTTGATTCGTTCACCTCGCAAGGTCAACCGTCCGCGCCAGATTCCAAAATCGTAAGCGTATTAAAAGGATTGTTTCTTTTTACTCCCTTTTCGGCGACAGGCTGTGTGGATACATCCTCTCAAAATCAGATTCCAAACACTCCTTCTTCTGATGCAGGAAGTCCTGATATTCCTTTAGATCTCCCCTCGGATACACCGGTTGTAGAAACCACTTCAACCGAGCTTGTTGGTTTTGAACCTCATGCAACGACACCATGCGGTCCAGATGGGGTTCTCACCGATCTCGATGAAGGATTAGGGGTCTGTGCGAATTATCAAAGTGGAGAGCATCATCTCTTTAGTTGGGATCCTCAAGTAAAAGAGTCGGCGAGTTCTTTGGTATCACTTTCTAATCCTCCCGATCAGGTATTAGAAAATGGTTCGGAAATTTATATTACGACTCACGAAAATCCAGGCATCACTGTTGTTAACTTACAAAATCAAACCGAGAAACATTATCCATTTCCTGCAGTGACATTAAATCAACCTCGTTATACCTCCAGTGACCAAGAGTTAGTGACGAGTTTAACTCCTGCTTATCCCAAGGGGCTGGCAAAAACCGAAAATCAAGTGTTTGTGGCGACGGCTAATCTTTTAGATTCAGAAAAAGGGGATTTTCGTCCAGGAACCGTGCTCGCGTTAGATAGCTCAGGACACTTTAAAGCGATCGAAACCTTTGGATACAATCCAACAGGGATTGCGGTATTGAATGATCGGTTATTTGTCGTTTCCACCGGTGCTTATGACAAGAAGGGGCAGGCGCTTACGGATAGCTTTCTAGAAATTTATGATCCGATTTCTCATGAACGTTTGGAAAAAATTAATTTGGGGAAATCCGCCGCCGGTATTTCAGGGGAGATCAATGTCAGCGATGATAGAAAAAAAATAATTCTTCCAACAGGAAATAACAGCGGAGATCTACTCGTCGTTGATTTAGAAAGCTTACAGGTCACGCCGCACTCGTTGAAAAATAGCATGGCTTCACAAAATCGAATCTTTTTCTCCGGTCTACAGCTCACCGAAGATGGACGCTATTCTTTGGTCAATAACTTCAATGATGGTCAGAGTTATTTGGTCGACTTGAATACCGGGAAACTGGTGGGAGCACCACTTTCTATCGATCCAGATTTGACTGATGCAAATGGGCTCGGCGATACCGTTCGCGTTGGAAAAGATTTTTATCTCGGCCTGGGCGGGCAGATTATGCAGGTGCGGACCACGGAGTAACCAAACAGTTACATAATTGACAGGTCACCTAAAATTAGGTTATTCCAACCCCCGGTTTTATTTATGGCCTCCATTTACCTCTACAACAAAAACCGTTGTCTTGAGCTGAATAACCCTCGGATTGAAGAGGAGGATATCAAGCGACTCAAGTCGGTCCTCCCCTCACATCTTGAGGGGATTGCCTTTGTTCCTCCCGAAAATGCTACTGAGCCATTAACCTCGCGCGAATATAAAACTGAAAGCCAAGAAGTAAGAGTTGCCGACTATCTCAAAAACATCGGCAATAAACTTGAGCAACTTCATCAGGTTAAAGGGGCGGTTCGTTTTTATGATTTGGCATTTCGATTGAACCCCAATGGCGATCTTTTGCTGATGAAGGCGCGAGCTTTAAGTCAGCATGGGGAGGCAGAACAAGCGGATCAATTATTAAATCAGTATCTCAAACGTGATCCGCTGGATCCTAAACCTTACGTGATGTTGGGGAAGATGGCGTTTGGGCGATCGGATTATCAAGTTTCGAAAAGATATTTTGAAAAGGCATTAGAGCGAGCGCGTGGAACATCCGTTAATGCAAAAGACTTGGGTGAAGTCATTCAATTCTATTTAAAAATCATCGGAATCTATCTTGATCGAGACCAGCTTTTCTCTCGTAGTCTCTCTTCACACGAGTGTCTGATAGAAATTCAATCGCTTCATCAAAGAACGCAAAGTTTTTTCAAAGAATTGAAACAGTCAAACAATTCTGAAGTTCAAGGGTTAGAGTTTTATGTAGAAGGGTTAGAGAAAACTTTTGAAAAGTGGGTTGAGGAGATGAAAGGAGTGTGAAGGTAAAATTTATAAAAATATGGATTTTAGTTTTTTGTATCCTCTTCCTTCCGGTTCCTTCCTTTGCCTATTCCCGCATCATTTCCTTAAAACCCAAC
>JBGTGJ010000260.1:0-12993 GCA_041746775.1 bacterium | reverse complement strand
TTGTTGTTTGCTGATAATGGTTTGAGTGAAAAGAATAAATTCACTGTTTTTAGAGAGCTCGAGAGGAGAAATTTTCCCCTCCTCGACCGACAATCGAAGCTGTTTTTGTAGAGGCTGATAACTTGCATCAAGGATGGGTAGGCTCTCCCAGCGCTTGGTATCTGTCAGCCAAGCAATCACCAGTTCTACCGGAGAAAACTGTTTGAACTTTGTTTTTCCAGTGATGGTACGAACCGATTCTAAAGCAAACGTATCAAAAGGTTTTTTTCTTCCCCCCTCTAAGACGGCGATCTTCTCGATTTTATCAAAATTCATCCCCGCCTTAGCCTGAGGCCAATCGACCGCTGCTGTGGCATGCGCTGAAAATGACACTAGGAAAAGCAAACTTAAAAAGATTCTACTCATTTTATTCATAAGCCCTCACCTCTGATACCATCACAGGTTTAGTCGACTTTTTCTGCATAAACAAAGGCCTAAAAAAGAACATCAAAATAATCCCCATTACCATCACTAACGATCCTAAATATTTCAAAAAAATTCCGGGATCGTGGGCGATCGATAGTACCGAAATATCCGGTTGGCCAGGATTTCTCTGATAGCTTGCTTGAAAGATTTTGTAATCGTCATATTTTAGCGGGTTGTTCATCGAAACCTGGTAAGGAAAACTGAGATTGTCTTGAGAATCGATTAAGGTCACGTGGCTTTCAAAGCTAGCGGGATCATTGGTTCCCTCATAAGTCCTTAACAAAAAATCATTGAGCTTCACTTCAAATCCTAATGGTTTGACCTTAAGTCCATAAGCCATACGATAAGAGTTTCCTCCAAGTTCGAAAGAGGAAATATCCCCTCTTCCAATCCAAATTTTTTTAGCTTCTTCGGCATTCGCAATCACGACATGAATCGCCGGCGGTGGACCATCTTCACCTTTTGGGATGGAAACTTTTTGAAACTGTTTGGTCAATTGAGCATGTTCAATTTGTTGAAGGATAGAAAATTGAAAATCCATCCAACCGGTATTAATTTTTTGGTTTTTTACGTAAGGAAGGATCTCGGACCATTTCCCTTGTGACCGAAGGGAATAATAAATTTTTCCATCATCCAACCGCGCCAACAACAACTCATTTTCTTGGGATCCTAATTCAGCGGGTACTTCGATCAACCGGACTTTATTTAGTAGCCCAGCTTCCTTACCAAAATTGGTGGGCAAAAGAGGAAATTTTGCAAAGGCGACATGATTTTCAGCATATTTTAGTTTTGACCATTGGAATTGAACAGCGGGATTTTCTCGTTCGGAGCCTTGATTGAAGATCCCTTCATTACTCACCCCAGCATTGGGAAAATATTTTTGGATGAGAAGTCTTCCATTTTTCACCGAAATTTCTTGATTCAGACGATTCTGAACTTGAAACATCTCCCCATCGACATAAAGAACCGGCCCACGCAATTTTTCTAAATCGACCAGAAGTCGACGCAACGTGATTAAATCAGGGATATCCACAAAATTGATACTCGCAGGTCCTAAAGCTAATCTTTGTTGTTTAAACTCGCGTGAAAAAATCCACTCCTCCATCTTCGCCCGTGATCCACTCACTTGAATTTGGACAGCAGGATTTTCGTAAGGAGAATTTTGGTCAACCCGAATAGTTTCTACAGCATGAGGCATATACTCATCTACTTTGACCAAGACATGGTTGGTAACCTTGCCAAGAAATGGATTTTCTTTAGTAGGGTTTTGAAATTTAAAATTGACCGGAATTTCATGAGGCCTTTGCGTGATCGCACTGATAAACAGCAACGCCTCTTCTTGCAGCACCATTTTGTCGGTCTGTTCCCCCTCGGGGATAATCAGTTGCCCTTCATAACCTTGAAGCAAACTCCGAAACGAACCGGCAAGAAGAAGCAAAATTCCAAGATGAGTGATCACAAATCCAATGTGATGTTTTTTGAAAGGCCAACGGGATAATGCCGCGAATAGCACGTTAAGCCCTAAAAACCCCAAAATACAGGAAAACCAAAAAGTGTGATAAACATAATATTGCGCAGTGGCAGTATCATGAATCGATTCGAGAACCGTGCCGACAGCTAAAACGGTCGCCAACGAGAGCAGAGTCACTACCGCTAATTTTAGGGAGGAAAGGAAACGGAATAATGCTCGAAAAATTTTTAACAACAAGGGAACCATCTTTCAGATAAAATGGATTTTAGGTGCGTAGGGCAATCCCCACGTGGTTGCCCTCTGCGAATTCATACGGGGACAGGCGGCCACGTGAGGACCGCCCCTACTATAAAACCTGCTTGCCCAAATATTTCCCCTTTTTCCCTAATATTGCTTCAATTCTCAAGAGCTGATTATACTTTGCGACTCGATCGGTTCGGCACAACGAACCGGTTTTGATCTGCCCGGCATTGGTCCCCACCGCTAAATCAGCAATGAAAGTATCTTCCGTCTCCCCGGAGCGATGCGAGATCACAACTCCATAACCATTTTTTTGAGCCAGTCGGATCGTTTCCAAGGTTTCCGTCAAGGTACCAATCTGGTTGAGCTTCACGAGGATCGAGTTTCCTACCTTCTGATCAATCCCTTTTTGAAATCGCTTCGGATTCGTCACGAAAAGATCATCACCGACCAGTTGAACGCTATCTCCAAGTTTCTGAGTCAATATTTTCCATCCTGCCCAATCATTTTGATCAAGTCCGTCTTCAATGGAACAGATTGGATAACGCTGACACCAATTGGAATAAAGCTCGATCAGTTGTTCAGAGGAGAATTTTTTATTCCCCTCTCCTGGGAAAACATACGAGCCATTTTGAAAAAGTTCGGAACTCGCAACATCCAACCCAAGCAAAATATCTTTCCCTACATGATATCCTGATTTTTCAATCGCCAAAACCAGCAGATCCAAAGCCTCATGATTGCTAGAAAGGTCAGGAGCAAAACCCCCTTCATCCCCTACCGATGTTTTATATCCTTTTTCAGAGAGAACTTTTTTCAACTGATGAAAAACTTCAACTCCCATTCGCAACGCTTGGTGAAAAGTAGAAGCTCCCACTGGAAGAATCATGAATTCCTGAACATCGACCTTATTGTCAGCATGTTTTCCACCATTGAGAATATTCATCATCGGAGTGGGTAAGACTTCGGGAGTTACACCAAAAAGATTTCCGATATATTGGAAAAGTGCGATTTTTTGCGATTGCGCCGCCGCTCGGCAGACCGCCAAGGAAACACCCAACAGAGCATTCGCCCCAAGCTTCCCCTTATTTTCTGTTCCATCGAGTTCTAACAAGGTCTGATCTATTTTGGATTGTTGGAATGGATCGTGGTTCGCAAGTGCGGGAGCAAGAATTTGATCAACATTTTTAACGGCATTCAGAACCCCCTTCCCCAAATAACGCTTTGAATCTCCGTCGCGAAGTTCCACTGCCTCAAATTCTCCCGTCGAAGCCCCTGAGGGAACCACCGCTGATCCTGTGGAACCATCACTTAGTAGAACCTCAACCTCCACAGTAGGATTCCCACGAGAATCCAACACCTCTCGCCCTTGGATTTTTTGGATCGAAACAGGGGTCATAAAATTGTCCTTTATTGAAAAAAGAAGAGTGAGCTCGGTAACATACCGATTTATAAGCTGTCAATGTTGGGAGAGCAGTCCGTATCCTGGCCATTTAAAAATACGTAAGAATATTAGTTTTTGTTCCTATCATCCTTTCGGCTTAAGGTTTTGATAGTGGAAGGGGAAGTTATGAAGTTAATTCTGAAAAAAGGAATAGCCGTTGTCGAAAAGGAGATAATTTAACAAAGATAGCTAGCGGGTAGCTACCTGTTTTTGGCAGGTTGATAAAACTTTCTTGACTTCAAATAAATCAACCTTCACATTTATACTTTAACTTTATGGGCAATCTTCTCATCGTCATCCTTTTAACCTTCATCGTCAGTTTTTTACTGATCTACCTCATCCAAAAAACCTCCAAACGTCCCGGAACAGCGGAAGAGAAAATTGTCATTGCCCCACAGTTACAAAACCTCAACATCGACCAATTTTTTTCAATTTGCTGCCAATTACTTGAAAAAATGGGGCTCAACATCCTCAGCAGTTATCGAACCGAACCCAATGAAATTGATATTTACGCCGAAAACCCAACCCCTATTGTCGGGGGGCCCTTTGTTGCGACTTGTATTTTGTATCCCGAAGGGGCCCAAGTGACGAGTGCGGATGTGATAAACTTTGCCTCCGCTCTGATTGGAGAGCGAAAAGGGAAAGGGATTATTATTACGACCGGATTTTTTGCTGCGGATGTTTCACATCTTCCGGAACTTCCACCGATGGAATTGATCGATGGGAAAAAACTTGCGGAATTGATGGAACATTATGGAATCGGGATATGAAAATGGTATGGGTTAATTAGGAATCTAAATATCGATGGGTGAGCTTTCTTAAGAGCTGCGATTCAATTTTTTTTTCTGTCTTTCCTTCCTGCTGATTCAACTTCCTAAAAATATAAACAGTTCGATAAATCGCTGTCAGTAAAGTCATGACAGCAATGACCGCAATCGCCACAATGGTTAAGTACTCGACGGGATGCTCCGCATTAGGATTGATCAATTGACGAAAAGGTGGGCTAAAGATCGATCCCACTCCGAGGTAGACAATTCGCTCAGGCCGCTGCATCACCCCCCCTTTGCAGTCAACCCCTTCGCTATCCCCTTTCGCCTTAGCATAACTCACCATGATTGAACCGATTAGTGCTGTAATGACCAAAAACAAAACCCATGAATTATGGTAGTAATAAGCTAATCCGAAAAAAACCAACACCTCGCCAAATCGGTCCATCATTGCATCATAGAAAGCCCCGGAACGAGAAGTTTGCCCCGTCTTACGGGCGATTCGACCATCAAACATATCGCAAGTACCGGAAAGGATCATCAACCATCCTGCCAATCCCATGTGTCCCGTGGCAAAACAATAACCTGATCCCGCACTAAGGAAAAATCCCCAGGTGGTAACCACATTGGGACTAATGCCTAATTTGATGAAAAGTTTTTCGAAGGGGGAAATAACCCAGCTCCAATATTCTCGAAGAAAAGGACCAACTAATTTGGAACTGTGTCTCCCCTTTAAATCAGGATCGCCAGGGCGTCGGCGGTAGATGAACGAAAAGATCAAGACAGTCGAAAGCATCAAGACGTTGATGAAAATCAACGGCAATAATGAGTTCCACTTCGGGTCGATACCAAATATTTCAGGTCGCATAAATGAATCCGGAGTGCGGCAATTCATTGCCGCACGCGCCATCGGCGCGTCCCCGTATAGTAGATTTAACCTGCGTTGCCACTCTGTGATAATGAATTATCGCACTCCAGATACGGGGATGGGTCGATTGAAATCGCAAATTAATTATTTTTTTAATGAGCTCCTTCGGTTCCTGTCGGACGAAAAGAGTCAGGATTAATCGCCAATTCTTCCGCTTTATCTTTGCTCACCATCATCTCTGGGGTCACTTTCAGCTGATGATCAAAGCTAGGAAGCGGCATCGCTTCCCCATCGGCATAGACGGTATGTCGGCCATGTTCTCGGTACCATTGCCCGACGGTCGCATTTTTATACATATTTTCAATGATGTTTCTCCAACCGACACCAGTGTTATAAGCGCAGAAGGAAATTTCTCCTTGCTGAGTCCCATAGGGGATGATGCACATCTCGGTACGACGGAAATCATAGTTGAAGAGATCTTGGAACCACATCCCAGCAACGAACATGAACAACCATTCGTCCTTCTTTCGTTCGGCTCCAACACCATAATCCTTTTCGGTAAGAGAACCACCACTCTGTTTGTCAAACTTTTGGAGCAATGCTTTGAGTGTCAGCCCTTCAGGAAATTTAGTAGGATCGATATTTCTCAGCAAAGCCAGAGCGGTTTGCAATCGGGTTACTTTTTGACCACGAGCCGAATCGGTAATTCGAGTGACATCTTGTAAGAAATTTTCAAAATTAAAAAATTCAGAAACCGGCTTATAAGTCTTGGTCTTTTTATTGACCATCAAGGCAGTCCCGATACCACAGTTGGGATGACAGCCGCAGCTCATCGTTCCCCAATCTTGCTCCGGCCCTTTCACCATGTCGGCGAGATTGGCAAAGATTCCGCCGATGGAAAGTGGGAACCAATCACGCATCGGTTCGGTAATTCCGGTCTGGGTCTTCACGTCATGAGCTAAATGAGAAAGGGTATATCTCATCTTCTTTCGATCTTCATCGCTGATATCTTCATCTCGACCGGTAAAAGAAACAGGTTGGAATGCGATGAAGGAGATCTTATCGGAATTTTCAATCGCAAACTTAATGATCGGTCCAATTTGGTGATTGTTAACGGTGTTAACGATCGTGACGACGAGAACGATATCGATGCCGGCATTATAGAGATTTTCCATCGCTCGAAGTTTGACATCGAACAGGTTTCCAATCTTGCGATGCTCATGGTTTTCATTTCCTACCCCGTCGAATTGGAGATAAACGAAACGTAAACCGGCATCATAAGCCTGCTTGGCAAAATTGGGATCTTCCGCAAACTTGATCCCGTTGGTTGCGGCTTGCACACTGAAATAACCTACTTTTTTAGCGTATTGGACAGCTTCAAGGAAATGAGGGGAAAGAGTTGGCTCACCACCTGAAAACTGGACCGACATCTGTCGACGCGGTTTGATTTTGAGAGAGTTATCCAACACCTGTTTGATTTCATCCATGGAAAGCTCATGGACATAACCAACCTGGTTGGCATCCATAAAACAAGGATCACACATCATGTTGCAACGATTGGTCAAATCGACGGTGAGGACGGAACCACGACCGTATTGAATCGTGGAAGTTCCGTGATTACGCACATCCGTCTTGGGGGATTTAAAATCACGGCCAGGAAAGAGACGTTCGATTCGTCCTAAAAACTCAGAGTCGACCGCCATGATATCTTCGAAGTGTCCATGCTTAGCGCAATCTTTGATCATCCAAATCTGCCCATCGCGCTCAATAATCTGCGCCTTGATCTCACCCGGGTTTCCGGTAACCAACTCGGTAAAATCTTTATCCCCTTTAATGATCGCTTCACGCACCTCTTTGACACATCCAGGGCAAAGTGAATCGGTATTTCGAGGATATCCTAATTTTGGGAAGGTCTTTTCGTAACTTTTAAGAAGCGGCCCAGGCGCCCACTTCGGTTGGAAGGTTTTCCCGTCTTTAAATTTTTTGTTGATGAATTGAACAATTGGCCAGGCAATCTTCGCGGTACGAACCGCTGCTCGATCTAATAATTTTGCTTCTCCCATGTCACTCTCCTTCTACTTAAGTTATTAAAATGAGGTGAAAAATAGAGCAACACCCCTGAGTGTTTTGTATATTTAAAACATTCTAAATATTTGATATTTAAAGCTTTTTTAGAATTTCAGACTTTGTAGAAGGATTTGAACGAAGGGTCAAGAAAAAAGTGCCTGCGAGAAAAGAAACAATCCTAGAAAAGAATCATTCACCCCTCGCTTCCTGCCTCTAGCTTCGCCTTCTCGGACTATTCTGACTTCTTTCTCACTCTTCTAAAATGACCTGTCTCAGCAATTCCGTATTGATATCTCTCCCCTGGTAAAAAGCTTCGAACAATTGAGAAGCAGCAGAATAAAACATCTTCAAAAGGTCCAACTGCTGAATCATGAACTGCGCATCCTGCAGTTGTTCACTATCTGATTTCAACTCTCTCATCGCGTCACTAAATTGGACATGGCACCGATTAATGAGCCGAATACTTTCCTCAACCCCCTCTCGAAGGTTGTCAAAAAAACCGCGAAGAAACTTTCTGGGATAATCCCGATTGGCTTCGTAATAGTCTCGACGACTTCCTTTTACCCAAACTTTTTTGACCAATTTAAAATCTTCGAGTAATCGAATATTGACACTGATGTTCCCCTTGCTGACTTGGAGAGTTTCGGCAACTTCATCCAAAGAGAGCGGTTCACGGGAGAGAAACAATAAAGCATAAATCTGCCCCCCCACTTTATTGACCATCCCTAACATATTCGCAGAGATCTTCCCTGCGCTCTCGATAAAACGATCAAGCGCTTTCTCAATACCAGCAGAATATTTTTTGTTGGAAGATTGAACTGACATACGACTCAAAAAAAACTACTCAACCATCCGACGATAAACCTGATCCGCTTTTCCCTCATCAATCAATTTGTCATTTTTGCGTGCTTCGCTAAAAGAGAGGTAAGTAAGATAGATGACAGTAACCATTAATATAATAATGGGGATATTGTCGGGAAGGGAAAGAATGTGTAGAAAATGATGCATGAATCACTCCTAAATTTTTATTTTTTTAAGAAGTGGATCCCTATCATATTAACCCTTTTCGTCAAGAACCTACTCATTTACAACTCGGTAGAATCGTGGCAGTCAGCCCGTTATGCCCCATAAAAAAAGTTCTCTCCTCATTCTTTTTAGCGTCATTGTCCTCGATCTTGTCGGATTTGGAATTGTCATCCCTATCCTCCCCTTTTACGCTGAAAAACTCGGGGTAAATGCCACGATCTTAGGTCTTCTGCTCACCTCTTACGCCTTGATGCAGTTTATTTTTTCTCCACTCTGGGGAAAGCTCTCGGATAGAATAGGTAGAAGAAAGGTCTTAATGATCACCATGTTCGGTTCGGCCTTTGGGCTTTTGGTGCTTGGCTTGGCCCATTCGTTAACTCTTTTGTTCGTGGGAAGAATTTTATCGGGGATTTTCGCGGGCAACATTAGTGTCGCAACCGCCTATGTCTCCGATGTCACAACCGTTGAAGATCGGGCTAAAGGGATGGGGCTTATTGGTGCAGCCTTTGGGATTGGATTTATTCTAGGGCCAGCTTTAGGGGGAATTCTTTCCCCTTATGGTTATTCAGTACCCATCTTATTTGCTTCAATACTTGGGGTAGCCAATGTGATCTATGCAGCGATCCGTCTTGGCGAATCTCACCCTGCTGAAAAAAAATCCTCTTCCAATTTTACTAGAAGTTCTAGCCTGCGAATTCCTGGAGTTCGACAACTCTGTCTCATTAATTTTTTATTTACCTTGGGGGTCAATCAACTTGAATCGATCTTCGCTTTTTTTATGCTCGATCGTTTTCATTACGATGCACGGCATGTTGCTTATATCTTGGTGATGATGGCGTTGATTATGGCAACGATTCAAGGAGGAATGATCAAAAGATTAGTCTTGAAATGGGGGGAGAACAAACTATTAATCGCGGGTGTTTTTCTTTTAGCACTCTCATTCTTACTCATCCCAGCCTTTCATTTCATTGGAATATTGATCTTCATATTGGCGATTAGTTCTTTGGGAAGAGGGATCAGCCAACCTTCCCTACTCAGCCTAGTTTCAAAAGAGGCCACGGAAGAAGCTCGCGGATCGGTGATGGGAACGTTTCAATCCGCCGCCTCTCTTAGTCGTGTCATAGGTCCGATCATTGCCGGAATTCTTTACGACCGCTCTCAAGGGTATCCTTTTTACTTCGCCTTTTTATTATTGGGAATCGTCTTTGTCTTAAGTCTCAAACTAGAAAGAGTAAAAAATAGCGCCACCGTTTCCCCCTCCTTCGAAAATGCTTAGAAGTGATAAAGCATGAGATACACAATAACCCCCGTTACCGAGACATACATCCAAATCGGCAAGGTGATCTTGGCAATTTTTTTATGAGCCTCAATGCGATTTTTGAGTGCGAGGTACAAAGTACGAATGGCCAAAAATGGCACCGTGGCTGCCAACACGGTGTGAGTGAGCAAAATAGTCAGGTAAACCTGTTTCATTAAGCCAGTTCCAGAATAACGATGCACTCCCGTCAGATAAAATCGAGTTAAATAGGAAATGAGAAAAATCACAGAAACGGCAAAGGCAGTCCCCATCATATTCCGGTGCCAACGAATATTTTTCGATTTAATAAATCTCCATCCAAGAAAAAGTAAAATGAAGCAAAGCCCGTTTAAAGTGGCATTCACTCCGGCCAATGTATTCCCCCAATTCATGAATGCCCCTTTTTGATCAGATAGTTAAAATCATTCCAAAGTTTGCGCATCCCCACTCCATCTACCGCATAATAACCTCGGATCTGTCCCTGTTGATCAACCAAGACAAAATGCTCTCCATGAACCACTTCGAACAATTGTGTATCCAGAGGATTATTTTTATCGATCGGAGTTGGAACTTTCCCCATACTAATTTTAAAACCATCCACGACGGTTTTCCCGACCGCATCCAGAGGGCCAGTGAGAAAATCCCAAAGTTGAGTATCTACTCCGTGATCACGAATATATTGCGATAACTTTTCGGGAGTATCTCGTTCGGGATCAACACTAAAAGAGAGAATGCGACCAGGAAAATTAGGATCGTTTAATTTTATTGCTTGGATTTGCTCTTGAATCGATTTCATCCTCTCCGTCAGCATTGGGCAGGTCATTCCGCAAGAGGTAAAGATAAAATTAGCGACCCAGACTTTCCCTTGAAGTTCTTTTTCAGAGAAAACGCGATTGTCCTGATTTTTTAATTGGAATTCGGGAACCTTTCCCAAAATCGGAAGCTGTTTTTTTTCGCAATGAGAAAGTAGGAAAGAAAATGCTACCAGCGTAAAAGACAAAATAAACTGACGGTACTTATGTGACATCAATTTCCACCTTGAAAAAATAAAACACCAAAAAGACCTGTAAGATATATTAGTGAAACCATAAAAAGTCGTTTCGCCCATACTTCAAGTGAACTATTTTTGTTTTTCAAAATCGCGGCACCTAAAAACAATACTCCTAGAAAGATAGCTGCAAAGTAATAAAGACTGCCCCCTATTTTTAAAGGAACTAATAACAAGCTCGTCGCGACTGTAATCAAGGTAAATAAAACAATCTGACGATAAATCGCCTGTGAAGTGGCTTCTAGCGTGTAAATTTTGAATCCCGCCTTGGCGTATTCTTCTTTTCGAAATAATCCAATCGCGTAAAAGTGCGGAATTTGCCAAAAGAAAATAATTCCAAACAAAACCCATGCTGTTGCATTGAGAGAACCAGTCGCCGCCGACCAGCCGAGCACCGGTGGCATCGCGCCAGGAACTGCCCCAACCCACACCGCCAGCGAGGATTTTCTTTTTAGCGGAGTGTAAAACAAAAGGTAACTGACCAATGAGAGGGCACCGAGTAATCCTGTCAAAGGATTCACATAACTGGTGAGCAGAGGGATCGAAATTCCGATCAGTAAACTTCCAAATCCTAAAACAAAATCTGGGGTCAACCTTTGTCCTGGCAAAGGGCGATTTTGCGTTCGCTTCATCAGCAAATCGATATCCCGCTCCATAAACATGTTGAGCGCATTGGCCCCCCCCACTAAGCAGGCGGTTCCAAAAAGAGTGATGAGCATTTTGGGAGTCGAAATAGCCATCGACGTGAGACGAATTCCAACCAATGTCGTAATGATAGTTAAGAGCGTGATCCTCGGCTTGATCAAGGAGAACACATCCACAAGAAATCGAGGAGAAGGGAGCGACTGCGCTATCATTTAGTTTCCTGTACTGGAGTAAAAGAAAGATTAGAAAGTACTCCTCTCTCATTTTTTAGTGAGTAGGACTCATCCATTAAATAAATCAGCCAAAGATCGACTAATAAAAGTGCTGCAACTCCTAAATGTGCGGTGACTGGAAAAAGCCCTAATGCGGTAATCACACTTAAAACCCCTAATAAAATTTGTGCCATCACCAAACCTGGTGCCAACAACAAAAGAAATTTCACACTATTTTGAACGGTTCGTTTGTATAACAATACTGAAGTTAAAAACACCGCCAAAGCGGTCACCACCCCAAAAATTCGATGCAACATATGAAGCTTCATCGAACTAAATCCATCGGCTGGCCAAAGCATCCCTTCACAAAAAGGAATATCCATACAAGCGAGTCCAGCACCAAGATGCCGCACGATAGCCCCCAAAATACTTTGGAAATAAGCCATGAATAGGGTGAACAAGAGTAATTTTTTAACTGAACTTGCAGGCTCAGAATTCTGGGGAACATTTTCCCTTAACGTCAGAAAAGATACGCGTACCATCCAGAGTAAAAAGAAAAATGAAGTAGCGAGATGAGCAATAGAAATAATGGCGGGAAGCCGAAGCAAAACAGTGATTCCACCTAAAACCCCTTGAAACACGACCAAAAAAAATCCAATGACCCCTGCCAACTTCAGTTTGGCATCCCCCTTCTTTAGCAAAAGAATCATGACCAACAACGTGAGTAAACCAATCATGGAAGCGAATAATCGATGAGAGTGTTCGAAAAAAATCCCCCCCTTCATTTCGGGAAAGAAAGTTCCAAAACAGGTTGGCCAATCAGGACATGCGAGAGAAGAACCAGTACCGTGAACAATCCCGCCGACCAAGATCAGAAACCAGGTTAAAACAGAGGTTGCCACCGCCAGTCGGCCGACATAGCGAGGAATCATTGAGTTTTTTGGCATGGAAGAGCGGATAGCAAAATTGGGAGTGACGGGTCAAGAGACCTTCATCGTTTCATGAACGAAAAAAAAACCCGCAAGACCATTTTGCCTTGCGGGTTTATAGAATCACAATATCAATTTAGTGAGTGTGATCGAGATGACTCATATTGATATGAACTTCTTTAAACTTGTAAGCTGCTTTCTCGGTTCCATCGAAGGAGAAATTAGCTTCAGCCGCTTGATTGGCTTGAACGGTCACTTCAACTGTTTTCACCCCATATTGTTCTTGCCAAGCTTGAAGGGTATAGGTTCCGACCGGGACATCTTTGATCTCAAACTCACCGGTATCACCAGACACCGCACTTAGGCCGCTGTCGGATTGGATCAACCATCCGGTCATCCAGGGATGGACATCACATTTAAACTTAATGACCTCGCCGTCTTCTTTGGTGAAAGCCTTGTCAATCGCAGGAGACCCTTTAGGTTGAGCTCGATTAAAAAGAGTTTTGTCACCGGCATA
>JBGTGJ010000259.1:0-14354 GCA_041746775.1 bacterium | reverse complement strand
TCGGTGTAATTGAGTCCAACTCCAATAATTTTAGTAGGAATCACCGGAGGAAGTAGATCTTTTTTATGAAAAGGAATGGTGCTGGTGATCTGAATCTTTTCGAATGGTTCTCCTTGAAGAAGGTCAACTTTATCCCCCGATAGAATACCATACTGAGAGATTCCGTGATGCAACACTCGAACAATTTTCATGACAGCCCTAAGACGTCCGCCATCGAGTAGAGGCCGGCAGATTTTCCTTTCAGCCATTTAGCTGCGAGTATCGCTCCACGTGCAAAGTTATCGCGATTCGTGGCGCGATGGGTGAGTTCCAAACATTCCCCCATCCCAGCAAAAAGTAATGTGTGTTCTCCGACAATGTCACCACCGCGGATCGTTTGAATGCCGATCTCTTTTTCTTTCCTCGCTCCGATATTGCCATGACGTTCGTAGACAGCGACGTTTGAGAGATCACGCTTCACCCCTTTGGCGACCTCTTCGGCAAGCGTTAGCGCTGTTCCACTCGGTGCATCTTTTTTCATTCGGTGATGGGCTTCGATGATTTCGATATCGTAATCGTCACCGAGGAGTTGGGCCATCTGTTTGGCTACTTTGAACATGACATTCACCCCAATGCTCATGTTGGAAGCAAACACGGACGGAATTTTTTCGAGCAAAGGGATCAATTTTGTCTTTTCATCGGCATTGAATCCGGTCGTACCCAGCACTAATCCTTTATTGTATTGGCGGGCGAGTTCCGCATGGCGAAGGGAGGAGGTGGGGGAAGTAAAATCGATGATAACATCTCCTCGCTCGATCGTTTTTTCTAGATCGTCCACGATCGGATGTCCTTCAGGGAGAAGAGTATCAATGGCGAAGGAACCAGGAGTTTCCGTTCCCCCCGCTAATTGTAGTCCTGACGTGCTTCTTACTAAGTCAGCAATGCGACTACCCATACGACCGCCGATGCCGGTGACGATGATTTTGAGCATAAATGGGTCTCCTTAAATGATTTCGAACGAATTGAAGATTTGTTTAAATTCTCGCTCCATTCGGGGATAACTTGCAAGCTTGGAGGTGGCGGTCAAAATGAAGTTTTTTTGCTTGGTGGAGAAAAACCATTGATGGAAGACAATTTCTCGTTCCTCATCAAAAGAAATCACCTCATAACCATTGATCCCCTGACGAGCTACTTTGTTTTTTTCTAAAATTTGTAGATGAGCTTCGATCGGTTGAAGGTTTTTTTGAAACCAATCTTCCGAAGGTTGATCAGGACCTAGAGAGGGTTCCGTTTGGACGGTGACATTGGGGATAAATAAATCCACAGGAAATTGAAATTTTGCCAGCCAACGGAGATTGCCCGGATCAGAACCACGGGGTTCCATGTGCCAGAATTCATTGGGAGTGCGAATTCTAAAATGGGCCGCTTCATCTTCAAAACCTTGTTCGAGCACTTGGCCGAAGGAAAGTGAGGAGAGAAATTGAAAGATGAAGATGAGACTGAGGCTAGCGAACTTTTTCATATGAGAGCGTAGCTACTTAAGACCTTCTGCAGCTCTTTCAAACTATTTTCGGTGAGAGGAACAAGAGGAAGCCTCACTTCGGGATCGATTTTTTTCATCAGCCCCAATGCAGTTTTGACAGGGGTTGGATTAGTTTCAATAAATAAAACTCGGCTGAGAGGGGAGAGTTCATAATGGATTTTTTTTGCCAAATTCCAATCCCCTTTGGCGCTCGCCTCAATCATCTCCGCACATTTTTTCGGAACGAGATTGGCGGTCACTGAAATACCTCCACGTGCCCCTAATGCGAGCATCGGAAAAGTCAGTCCATCTTCTCCTGAAAGTACCGTGAAATCATCCGGACACATTTCAATAATTTCAGAAAGCTGAGTTAAAGAACCTGTCGCCTCTTTAATACCGACAATCATGTCGATTTTGGCAAGACGCTGAATGGTAGAGGGGAGCATGTTCACCCCCGTTCTTCCAGGGATATTATAGAGAACCATCGGAAGTTCGACCGACTTCGCGATCGCTTCAAAATGCCGAAACAGTCCTTCTTGAGTTGGTTTGTTGTAATAAGGGCAAATTTGCAAAGTTCCATCGGCCCCGATTTTTTTGGCGGCATTAGTAAGGCGAATGGCTTCGTTAGTCGAATTGGAACCAGCTCCTGCTAACACTTTGACTCGTTTTTTTGCCTGTTGCACGGTGATCTCAATGACTCTGTCATGTTCTTCATGTGAAAGGGTCGCGGATTCTCCCGTTGTCCCGCATGGAACCAATACTTTCGTTCCACCCGAAATCTGTTCTTCAATTAAATTTTTTAATGCCGCTTCGTCGAGTTTTCCATTTTTAAATGGAGTGACTAAAGCGACCCCTGAGCCTTCAAACATAATTTTAAAGACCAGGGACTAGTGACTAGTGACCAGGGACTTATCCTATTCAGTCCTTTGGTCTCTGGTCCCTTGTCACCGGTCACTTGTCTACTTCTATTTCTCCCCGAAACACCGTTTCTCCTGGCCCCGTCATATATACGTGGTTATTCTTTTCACTCCATCGGATCTGCAAATTTCCCCCCTTGAGCTGCAACGTTGATTCTCGTTGGGAGTTGCCAGTTAAAACAGCGGCCACTAGTGAGGCGCATGCTCCGGTTCCGCATGCCAAGGTTTCTCCAGCCCCCCGTTCCCAAACCCGCATCTTGAGTAATGTCGGAGATTCTACCTGAATAAATTCGGTATTGGTTCGTTTGGGAAACATCGGATGATTTTCAAACTGAGGGCCCCACTCCGCAACGGGTACTTGGGATAGCTCCTTCACAAAGATCACGCAATGTGGGTTTCCCATGCTGACACAGGTGATATGAAACTCTTGAGAATCTATTTTGAGCGGATGGTTAATAATTTTTCCTTGGAGCGTGGTGGGGATTTTTTCTCCATCGAGGATCGGTTCTCCCATGTCGACTTCCACCAAATCTCCCACTAATTTGGGTCGTATGATTCCAGCGAGTGTTTCAATTGCCAGTTCATTTTTTGAAGTCGCCCCTTGCTCGACTAAAAACTTAGCAACACAACGGATCCCGTTGCCGCACATCTCAACCTCGCCACCATCTTGATTAAAGATCTGCATTTTAAAATCGGCTCGCTCTGAAGGGAGAACGACCAAAATTTGATCGCAACCGACTCCAAATCTTCGATCGCCAAGTTTTTTTGCCAACTGAGCGATGTTAGGAAGATTTTCTTCGAGCCCGTTGATGACGACGAAGTCGTTGCCAAGGCCGTGCATTTTGGTGAAACTTAATTTCATAAATTCTTCGGAATCGCCTCCCCACGAATTAAATCTTCATAAGTTTCTCGTTTGCGGATCACAAAGAATTGTTTCCCTTTGACTAAAATTTCGCAAGTTCGAGGACGAGTGTTATAGTTACTGGCCATCGCAAAACCGTATGCGCCGGCGCTCATCAGAGAAAGTAATTCCCCTGGTTTCGATTCGGCCACTTCACGTCCTTTAGCAAAAAAATCCCCCGTTTCACAGATCGGTCCGACCACATCGACGATTTCTTTGGGGCGATTGTTTTCCTTAATCGGCAGTATTTCGTGATAACTTTCGTAAAAAGCGGGGCGAATCAGATCGTTCATCGCCGCATCGACGATGAGAAATTTTTTATCGTCGCGCAATTTTTCATAAAGGACTTTGGTGACGAGAATACCGGAATTACCCATCACCACTCGGCCTGGTTCAAAAATTAAAGTAATCGGAAGCCCTTGAAGTTCTCTCTTAATCGCTTGGCCATATTCCTCAGGGGTCGGAGGGGTTTCATCGTCGTAACGGATTCCCAACCCCCCTCCCAAATCGAGATAACGAATGTTAATCTGTTTTTCTCGTAACCTTCTTAACAAATCAAGGACACGGCGAAGCGCATCGACAAAGGGTTGCACGTCGGTGAGTTGAGATCCGATGTGACAATCCAGACCAATGACTTCGACCCCCTTCATCTGTTTAGCTTCTTGATACAGCGAGATCGCCTCTTCATACTGAATGCCAAACTTACTCTCTTTCATCCCTGTTGTAATATAAGGATGAGTTTTAGGATCAATATTGGGATTAATACGAAGGGCGACGGGGGCTTTGACCTTCATCTTTCTGGCGACCTTGTTAATCGCCATCAGCTCCCCTTCGCTTTCGACATTAAACATCAATATCTTTTTTTTCAGTGCAAATTGGATTTCCTCTTCCGATTTTCCCACTCCAGAAAAAACAATTTTTTTAGGATCACACCCTGCTTTAAGGGCTCGGTACAGTTCCCCTTGGCTGACGATGTCGATTCCTCCTCCGAGATTGTGGAAGATTCGCAACACAGCGAGATTGGAGTTACATTTCATCGAGTAACAGAGCAGGTGAGGAACATCACCGAATGCTTGATCAAAGACCCGAAAATGCCGAGTCATGGTGGCGTAACTATAGATGTAAGTGGGGCTGCCGACCTTCTCGATAATTTTGGCTACAGGAACTTCTTCGGCAAATAATTGCCCTTTTTTGTAATTAAAGTGATGCATAGATTATTTTAATTTCGCTATGAGTTGTTGATTTTTTGAAATGATTTTTTTAGCTTGAGTCACTGCCTGGTTTACATTCGATCGTGCGGTTCCTCCCAGTGACTTGCGACGATCGACGGCATGTTGTTCATCCAGCCAATGGTAAATTGATTTTTCAAAGGCTTGGTCAAATTTTTTCAATTCATCCATCTTGAGCTCTTTTAATTCTATCCCTTTTTTATGACAGTAGGAAACCATTTTCCCGACGATGTGATGAGCTTGGCGGAAAGGAATTCCACGAGTCACCAAATAGTCCGCCACGTCAGTCGCCAATACGAATCCCGCGCTGAGTGCTTTTTTCATATTCTCTGCATTAAATTTCGTCTGTCGAATCATGGGGGCAAGGATTTGAAGTGAGGCCAAAACAGTTTCCACCGCATCGAAGAGCGGCTCTTTATCCTCCTGCATATCTTTATTATAGGTGAGCGGCAGCCCCTTCATAATGGTGAGAAGGGACACAAGCGAACCATAGACCCGACCGGTTTTCCCGCGAATGAGTTCCAAGATATCCGGGTTCATCTTTTGTGGCATCATCGAAGAGCCGGTGCAAAATTGTTCTGGTAACTGAATAAACCCAAATTCATGAGTCGACCACAAAATCCACTCTTCCGCAAAACGGGAAAGATGCATCATGATGAGTGAAAGATCGGCAAGTAGTTCAATGACAAAATCTCGATCGCTGACGGCATCCAAACTATTGGCCGCTGCATCATGAAACTGAAGCTCTTTTGCGACAAACGTTCTATCAATAGGAAAGGTAGTACCTGCCAGTGCTCCAGCTCCTAGAGGAAGAACATTGATCCGATCGAGTGAATCCGAGAGTCTGCTAAAATCTCTCTGCAGCATTTCAAAGTAAGCCAAGAGGTGATGCGCTAATGAAATAGGTTGGGCACGTTGTAAGTGCGTGTATCCAGGGAGTAGAGTTTCGACATTTTTTTTGGCAGTTTCCGCAAATGCTTGTTGTAACCATACCAAACCCTGCAGCAGTAGCTTGACTTTTTCACGACAATAGAGTCTTAGGTCGGTAGCCACCTGATCATTACGAGATCGGGCAGTATGAAGTTTTTCACCGGCGCTTCCGATGAGTTGGGTTAAGATCGATTCAATATTGAGATGCACATCCTCTTTAGACAGATCCCAAGAAAATTTTCCCGACTCAATTTTTTTCGAAATCGTCTGTAGCCCTTGAACAATATTTTTTGCTTCTTTTTGAGAAATAATTTTCTGTTTGGCCAGCATTTTAGCGTGGGCCATGCTTCCGGCGATATCGTGAGGCCAAAGTTTTTGATCAAACTCAACCGAAGCATTGAACTGGTCGACTTCGCTCAATGAAGAAGATTTGAAGCGACCCCCCCATAGTTTTTGGTTTTTCATCGAGCTCCCTTTTTATTTGGAAAATGAAGAATTTGAAGACTTTTACGATTAAAGGGTACTCTTAAAGATGTCAAGTTTAGGGAAAAAGCTCTTGACTTCGATAGGGGCCCTCAACATAATTGAAGTTGAAAATAAGAAAAAATTTAAAATCCAAGTCACCTCAATTTTTGAAATCCCCAATTTTATAGTAACCATTAACCCCTTAGCCATAAAGGCAAGGCAACTTTAACCTCTCTTTTAAATAATAATAAACACTATGTCAGATCATAAAACCCCCCTCGAACACAAATCCCGTCGCCCATTGGTGCGACGATCCTCCTATAAACGTGAAGAAGAAGAGATAGCTCCTCCACCACCACCACCACCTCCAGCCGCAGCCGTTGAAACCGCCCCCGATGGTTCCGACACCCATCAAGATCTTGAGTCTGCTCCTGAAGGTGAGGGGGGTAACATGCTCAATCTCAAAGATCTCAAAGAGATGAAGATCAATGATTTGATCGCCATGTCGAAAAAATTTGATGTTGAAAATCCAGCTGGGATGACGCGGCAAGAATTGATTTTTTACATTTTGCAAAATCAAACTGAGAAGCGTGGGATGGTTTTCGCGGAAGGGGTGTTAGAAACCTTGCCCGATGGTTTTGGTTTTTTGCGTGCTCCCGATTATAACTATCTACCGGGGCCGGATGATATTTATGTCTCCCCATCGCAGATCCGTCGTTTCAATCTGCGAACCGGCGATACCATCTCGGGGCAAATTCGTTCTCCGAAAGAATCTGAAAGATATTTTGCTCTACTCAAAGTTGAATCGGTAAATTTTGAAGATCCTGAAGTAGCACGAGATAAAATTCTTTTTGATAACCTTACCCCGCTTTATCCCAATGAAAAATTGAATATGGAGAATGGTCCGAAAAATTATACTTCGCGGATCATCGACCTTTTAACTCCGATTGGAAAAGGGCAACGCGCCCTGATCGTCGCCGCACCACGAACTGGTAAGACGATGATGATGCAAAATATTGCCAATGCGATTACGACCAATCATCCTGAAGTGATTTTGATTGTTTTGTTGATCGACGAACGACCGGAAGAAGTGACCGATATGCAACGGAGTGTCAAAGGGGAGGTCATTAGTTCCACATTCGACGAACCAGCCTCACGCCACGTTCAAGTCGCCGAGATGGTGTTGGAAAAAGCCAAACGATTGGTCGAGCATAAACGAGATGTTGTCATTCTGCTCGACAGTATTACTCGGTTAGCTCGAGCTTATAATACGGTAGTTCCTCCCTCCGGAAAAATTCTGTCGGGTGGTGTTGATTCCAATGCATTGCACAAACCAAAACGATTTTTTGGAGCGGCGCGAAATATCGAAGAGGGGGGCTCCTTAACAATTATTGCGACGGCGTTGATCGATACCGGTTCTCGAATGGACGAAGTCATCTTTGAAGAATTCAAAGGAACCGGTAATTGTGAGCTGCATCTCGATCGTAAGTTGATGGAAAAAAGAATTTTCCCATGCATGGATATCAATAAATCCGGGACGCGACGTGAAGAATTATTGCTCGAAGATACCATTCTTAACCGAGTCTGGATTTTACGAAAACTACTCGCCCCACTTAATTCTGTCGACGCGATGGAGTTCCTTCAAGATAAGATGCAGCATGCGAAGATGAATAAAGATTTCCTTGATTCAATGAATAGTTGAGGGGAATGTTGAAAAGGCTCCTTCGAAAAACTCCTTCGTTGACGGCACCCCGCTTTTTTGCCCTTTTGTTTTTTTGCCTCACTTCAGGAATTTTTCGAAGGAGCCTTTTCAACATAAGAGGAGAGGGGTAAAAAAAAGAATTATGAGGCTTCTCTTCCTAGGTGGTGTTCGGACCGTCACCGGTTCGATGCATGTCTTAGAAACTAAAGGGCATCGCTTGTTACTCGAGTGCGGTCTCTTTCAAGGGCACCGTCGCGAGTCGATGCTGCGCAATCGAATCCTTCCATTTCCATTTGATGTTAGCATGATAGATTCAGCGATCTTGAGTCATGCGCACATCGATCATGCCGGCAATTTTCCCACGATGGTCAAAAAGGGGTATGAGGGGAATATTTATTCCACTCCTGCCACTCGCGATCTTTCTTCCATCATGTTGATGGACTCAGCCTATTTGCAAAAGGCGGATGCCGAATATCTTAATCAGCGTGAACTTTATGATCCCGATTTTGGACCGGTGGATCCACTCTACGGTGAAGAGGATGTTGTCAAAACGATTAGCCAGTTTGTGAGCGTCGATTATCGGCGCCATTTTGATATTGCCCCTCATATCCAGTGCAATTTTTTGGATGCAGGGCATGTGTTGGGTTCTTCGATTATTCAGATGGATGTGAAAACACCGAGTGGAAAAACTCGAATCGCATTTACCGGAGACTTGGGCAGAGAAAACATGCCACTGATGCGCAACCCGGAACCACCTATCCAGCCTAACTACCTCATCATCGAAAGCACCTATGGAGATCGTCTGCATGATCCAATCTCTTCGATGAAAAAAGAGCTAGCTCGAGTGGTGAATGAAACTTATTCTCGAAGAGGAAAGGTGATTATCCCTTCTTTTTCGCTGGAACGAACGCAGCTCTTGGTATTCATCCTCAATCAACTCTCGCATGAAAAAGCGATTCCTAACATGCCGATTTATGTGGACTCTCCTCTGTCGGTTCGGCTGACCGATATTTTTAAAATGCATCCTGATTCGTTGGATGAAGAAGTGAGAGATTTGATTTTGCAAGGAACGGAACCGTTCGAGTTTCCCAATCTCAAATACATCACCGATGTTGCCGAATCGATGGCACTTAATACCCGCGCAGATCCGATGATTATTATCTCCGCTTCCGGGATGTGTGAAGGGGGACGAATCGTTCATCATCTGAGAAACAATTTAGAAAATCCCAACAACACAATTTTGATCATCGGTTATATGGCTCAGCACACGTTAGGTCGTCGCATTGTCGAACGACGTCGCCGTGTTCGCATCTTTGGAGTTGAGCGAGACTTAAATGCTCGTGTTGAAATCATCAACTCCTTCTCCGCTCACGCCGATCGTGATGAATTGATCCGTTTTGTCGAGAAGTGCGGTAAACAACTCAAAGGGATTTTCATTGTCCACGGCGATGAAGACCAGTCTTTGGCTTTGGGGGAACACCTCAAAGCGAAAGGATTTGAAGGGGTTGTGGTGCCGATGCCGAAACAGTTTATTGAGTTGGATTGATTATTGACATCCAGTCAATAGAACACGTATATTATACGTATGCCAAAAACTGCTATTTACAAAGAGAAATGGACCCTTACTTTCGATCCCACTCTCAAAAATCGTGTTCAACAAGAAGCCCGAAAACTTCATGTCTATCCGGTCCAGCTATTAGAAACCTTGGTGCGCGAAGGTTTGAATTCCTACGGATTGAAATCGATTAAGGACAGTGTGGAATACGTCAATTCGATTCGAGAAAAAAGCAGAGGCATAAGTGATCAAAGTTTTCTCTCGGATCTCAAAAAATGGCAAAAAAATTAAACCTTTTGGTCGATACGGATGTAATCATCGATCATCTCAATCATCAACTTTATAGGGAAATTTTTACAGCTAAAAGTATCCAGGTTTACTATTCCGTAGTGACTAGAAAAGAGCTGTTATCCAAAGAGGGTTTAAAAGATTCCGAAACAAAGGAGATTGAAAAATTTTTAAAGCAATTTCGAATGATTTCACTGGATCAGCACATCCTGAAAAAATATTCCGATTTGCGTAATGAATTTTCTCAGACAAAAAAAGAAGATTGTTTAATTGCTGCTTCCGCAATCGTAAAAAAAATTTCTCTGGCCACAAGAAATCGCAAGCATTTTCAAATTTTCCCTGATTTGAGTCTCTATTTTAATGTGGTAGATAAATTGACAAAATAAAAAGGATTAAGCTCCGTAGGATGAAACTATGTCCTTGTTGAAAGAACAAATGATCAGGATTATTCAAGCCCTTCCAGACGAGGCAAACATTGATGATATAATGGAAGAACTCTATTTCAAATTGCAAGTTGATGCAGGTCTTAAAGAACTCGACTCAGGTCAAGGAATTTCTCATTCAGATCTAAAAAAAGGGAAAATAAAGTAAATCCTAATCGATCAGCTATTTTTTCATTATTTCATTATTTTTAGGCAACCTTTTCCAATATGCGCCGATAATCTTTCTTGATTGATTTTAGAAGCTCACTAATGACGATTTTTTTGGAGGTTTTATGGCCCCCCCAGCAGTAAAAAAAGCAGATCAAAGCAACCAAGTTTACAATCCACCTGTGGAAGCCCAAAAGGCTTTAATAAAGAATGCTCACCCAGACAAAAGGGCTGGGGATGTATGCTTGGGGGTTGTTAAGGCTGATGGAAATGAGGCGTTGATCTATTCCGATAATGACCAAGGGGGAACATGTAATATTGCCGGGGTTAAAGCTGAAAAGGTTGGTTATATTGCGAAATCAGAGGTGAATGCTTTTATTGCCAAATATGCACCACCAGTTAAAAAAGTGAAGGCACCAAAAATTGCAGTTACTTCCCTAGTAATCCCTAAGAATTATCAGGTGCCTAAAGAAGTCAAAAACGAAATCCATCTATTCGAAATATCGGGGGAACGTGAGGTAAAGATTCTTAGTCCGCATGTAGCTGGACTAAAGGCTTTTCATGGAGATTCAATAGCACTTAAAGATAATTCACAGCAGGGAATAAAATTCTTGTGCGAGTTTATCCAAGTTGAGATCAAAACAGGAGCATTTAAAGTTACTCCTGCGCAGGCCTCTCAAATTAGTGAAATGTGTAAAGAAGGAAAAGTACCTACTAAACCTTCCAAATTCCTTAAAGAATTGCCACTTCATCAGTTATTAAAAATTTTAGAGCCGCCTCCTCCGCGTGGAGAGATGATGTTTATGAGGCGTTTTGAGTCTGAATCTTTCAAAATAAATGGAAGAATGATGGAAATTCTACAGAAAGAAGAACCTCTAAAGAAATAGAACGGATGAGAACTTAACAGCTTGCTTAAATTCTAAGCCCTAGTTTACCCAAGAAATACCAATATCCAAGATACCCTCCCGCCATGATCATGGAGGCACTTATCATTGCCCAGCCAAATCGCATCGATTTCAATAAAATCGGTAATGTGATGAAAAATAACAACGAGGGGAGGACTGTCCAAAATATCTGTCGGGAAAGTTCCGACACTTTTATTTTATCTCCTGTGTCCCAATAGAGCCAAATCATTGCGAGGATGGAGACTAGTGGGAGTGAGGCGAGGATTGCTGCGAAGGAGCTAGATTTTTTTGCTAGTTCGGAGATCGAGGCAATGATGATGGCAGAGATGAGGGTTTTAATTAGGAAATACATTTACAATCCTAATACATACGCAAAAATCAATGGTGCAACGATCGTTGCATCCGATTCAACAATATATTTCGGCGTATCGAGTCCTAATTTTCCCCACGTGATTTTTTCATTCGGTATCGCTCCCGAATAAGAACCATAACTGGTGGTTGAATCACTGATCTGGCAAAAATATCCCCATAGTGGAACATTCTCTCGTTGTAGATCTTGATGCAGCATCGGGACAACGCAGATCGGGAAATCCCCCGCAATCCCTCCACCTATCTGGAAAAATCCAAGTGAATGATTCTTGGTGAGTTCAGTATACCATTCCGCCAACTCCATCATGTATTCGATACCAGTACGGACGGTGTGGACGTTTTTGACATCTCCTGAAATAACGTGGCTGGCATACATATTTCCCAGCGTGGAGTCTTCCCAACCGGGGACAAACATCGGGAGGTTTTTTTCGGCAGCGGCGAGTAGCCAGCTGTCTTTGGGTTCGATCTGGTAATGGTTTTTTAATTTTCCAGAAAGTAGGATTTTGTAGAAATATTGGTGAGGGAAAAAACGTTGTTGGTTTTTTTCTGCATCGACCCAGGCGTCCACACAATGTTTCTCAATCACCCGCATCGCTTCATGTTCCGGGATACAGGTATCGGTGACACGGTTGAGATGTTTGTTTAATAGATCCTGTTCTTGTTGCGGAGTTAGATCCCGATAATTGGGAAGGCGAACATAATAATTGTGCGCGACTAAATTATAGACATCCTCTTCCAAATTAGCACCGGTGCAGCAGATGCCGTGGATCTTGTCTTGACGGATCATTTCCGCCAGTGAAATTCCTAATTCCGCTGTGCTCATCGCCCCTGCGAGGGTGACGAACATCTTTCCCCCTTTTTCCAAGTGCTTCACATATCCTTCGGAAGCATCCTGAAGGGCGGCGGCGTTAAAGTGGCGATAATGTTTTTTGATAAATTGTGAAATGGGACCGGTCATAATTTTCTCCTAAGGAAAAGTTACTTGTCCTCACTTGAGAGGGTTGTCAAGTTTCGATCTAGGTTTTATTGGATTTTAACTGGCAAGGGCCTGATTTACGGTTTTGTTGGTTTTTATCCAGGGGAGTTCGGTGAGATAGTCTTCGAATTTTTTTTCTTCTTTAAGTTTTCTTTCCGCAGTCCAATTTAACTTTTCCCCCATCAGCGCGAGGACTCTAGGGAGGGCTTCCCATGCGGCATTAGCATCTAAAAATGCAAGTCGAGTCCGTCGTGCCAATAGGTCGACGGCACTGCAAGCCATTTCCTTTTGTGTCGCATAAATGATTTCCGCTTCAATGTGCGGATGACTCAAAGCAAGTCGTGCATGATATCCGCTTTGCGACAGCTGAGCGACTTCCAACGCCTTGTCTCCGTAAGAATAGACGAGGTGTTGTGCGATATCTTGATCGAGTCGGAATTTTTCTTGAAGAAGACTCACGAGATCATTTGAAAATTGGCTAGCTCCGATCAGTGGAATTTTTTCGGTTTGCGAACTCCGCTCAGGTTTTAGATCAGCCTGTTTAATACTATGATTCACGAGGTCTTCTGACATCTTCCGATAAGTGGTCCATTTTCCCCCTGTGATGGTGAATAGGCCAGAAGGGGTCGCTTCAATAAAATGATCACGAGATATTTTGGCGGTGTCCGACGCCTTGGGGTTGTTCACCAAGGGGCGCAGGCCGCACCATGCTGCTAGGATGTCGGAGTGTTGGATGGTTTGTTCATAGTAGCGACTCACTTGCCGAAGAATATAATCGATCTCTACTTGTTTAGGTTTGGGGTTTTCTTCAATCTCTGCAGGGTTATCCGTAGTTCCAACTAAAGTATGCCCCAACCAGGGGAGTAAAAATAATACCCTGCCATCCTCGGTTTCCGGAATGAGCAAACCGGTATCGGGAGGGGAAAAATTTTTCGAAAGAATGATGTGGATGCCGGAACTAGCTTTTAAAAGAGGAGGGGAAAGTGGATTGTCCATTTTTCGTATCTTATCGGCAAACGGACCGGCGGCATTCACGAATACCTTGGCATGGATTGGAAAAGATTCGCCGGTCTCTTCGTCGCGCACCAGGGCACTGACAAGTTTTCCATTTTCTTTTTTCAATTCCAAAACTGAGACGTGATTTAAAACAGTCGCCCCTTGTTGAACTGCCGTCAAGGCGATCGAGAGATTCATCCGCGCATCATTGAATTGTCCGTCATAATAAAGTACCGCTCCACGAAGCTTTTTGGATTTTAGCATCGGAAAAGTTTGTATGGTTTGCTTTTTGCTTAAAAATCGGCTCGGTCGGAGATTTCTTTTTCCGGCTAGTCGGTCGTAGAGTTTGAGGCCGATCCAATAGTAAGGAATTTCCCATCGTTTATATAATGGAGTGACAAGAGGAATCGGGTGAGAAAGATGCGGCGCTAAGCGAAGCAAAGTGGCACGTTCGTGCAATGCTTCTTTCACTAGCTTAAATTGCCCTCGATCAAATTTTTTCACTGCCTGCTCAAGATAGCGCACACCGCCATGAATGAGTTTGGTGCTACGACTTGAGGTGCCCGAGGCAAAATCGTCTCGTTCCACTAAAGCGACCTTAAGCCCTCGGCTAGCGGCATCCAGCGCAATTCCACATCCGGTCGCACCACCGCCGATCACCAAGAGGTCGAAATGCTCGGTTTTTAGTTTTTTTAATAAGGCTTCGCGTTGCATGTGATTCTAATTGGATTACACAAATAGAAGGGGAGAAGCAATACCTGCTCGTCCTGAGTGAATAAATTGTAATCGAATTGATGAATCGAAGGACTAGGCACTTTTCTTTTTCATCGAATCAATAAAATTCGAAATAAGATCAACAGGCACCGGGAAGACAATTGAGGAACTTTTTTCACCCGCAATTTCGGTCAAGGTTTGCAGGTAGCGCAGTTGCATTGCCCCTGACTGTTTGGATAGCACTTGTGCGGCCTCAAAGAGTTTTTGAGAGGCCTCAAATTCCCCTGCGGCATGAATTACCTTGGCGCGGCGTACC
>JBGTGJ010000258.1:0-6697 GCA_041746775.1 bacterium | reverse complement strand
CTTCGAGCTTTCCCTCTTTGATCCAAGCTTCGTTGTTGGCACCCGCTTCTTCAATGACCTTGATAAACGCGTTAATCGCTTTTTCTCTTTCATTGCTATTATTGGTCTCTTTTTTCATCGCGAGGTAATCGCCTAGATATCCAAAGGAGACGAGACCAGCGAGGCTTTTGAAAATTTGAGGGGTTGGAATAACGTTCGTCGATTTGGCTTCGACTTTCCCTTCGGAATAAAGCCCTTCATTATAGACCTTAAGATAATGGATAACCTCTTTAAACTTTTCAACCGCTCTCATCGATCGCAAATTATTGGCCAGCGGAGCATAACGGATGGCGAGGGAGCGATTGAGATTTTTTAAGACAGATTGCGAGTTATACGGAAAGTTTTGTTTTCTGATTTCCGAGAGATCGACGAAACCATCACCGACTTCTTTCCCCTTATCGTCTTTTTTTCCTGAGGTATCATACTTCGCGATTTTTTTAATTTCATCCAACTCAGTGACGAAAGATCGGTTAAAGGTCTTGTTATTTTTTGTGACTTTTACCGGCAGCCGAGATATTCTTCTTTCGCTTTCCTTTTGAAAAAAAATCCCCTTTTCCATTTCTTCCTTTTGTTCTTCAGTTAACGTTCTGGCGACCTTAGGGAAGAATAATTCGACCATAGCATCTTCAATTTTGAAGCTAAGATCCGTCCCTTTAAACCATTGGTCGATCTCTTTTTGAACCTCTTTGATGGCAGCTAGTTTTCGCTTATTTGAGGCAGCGATGGTGTCTGCGTCGGCGTCCAGATTTGCCTTTATATACATGTTGTCGGTAGTGAGCAGTAGGTTGAGTCTTCTCCAAAGAACTTGATAAGCCCGATTGGGAATTTTATCTAAACCCATTAAATCATGAAGTGGCCGAATATCTGCCGTCGCGGTTGCGGGGGATTGTGCAATTGGTTTTGGTGGTGTCATAAGCTTTTAAACTCCCATCCCTTAATTAAATCATTCTCATAAGATAGGGATATCGATCCCTCTTCATTAACATTCCGAGTATTAGTATCGGGGGGTTTTGAAATTAGTTGCGAGAAAATTGCACAGAAATTGACCCCTACTCATGGTCGAGGGTCGCTGGCTCGGTATGCACGACAACATCGATGACCTCAGGGATCTCTTCCTTAATTTTAGAAATAACCTGATGCGTTAGGCGGTGCGCCTCTTGAGTCGATAGGTGGGGGTCGACGTGGATATTCAAGTCCATATAGATCGCGGTGGAGTGTCCACGGGTTCGGACATCATGGCATTTTTGCACCCCTTCAACTTGCATGACCAATTGAGTTACTTCGCGAGGATCAAGCTGGGCGGTGTCGATGAGGGTGCTCAAACTATCCAAGACGATATGGTAGCCACTGTAGCCAACAAAGAGGGCGATCAGGCCGGCGGCCGCTAGATCTAGCCAGACCAGGTGAAACTTGATTCCAATCAAGGCGATGATGACCGAGATCGAGGCGAATACATCACTGCGTGTGTGAGCCGAGTCGGCCATCAGGATCTGGCTGTGTAGTTCGGTTCCGCGCCTTTGCTCATATCTGGTGACCCAGAGGTTGATCGCCATTGTCCCAATCATAATTAAAAAACTATACGGGGTGACTTCAGGAAAACTTTTTTGATGCAGCCGACCGAGCGCGCTAGAGGCGATCTCATAACAGGCAAAAAAGAGCAGCCCTGAGATCAGCATGGAGGCGATCGCCTCGATTTTTCGATGCCCATAAGGATGACCGATGTCGGCCGGTTTAGTGGCGAAGACCAAGGCGACTAGTCCGATGATATTTGAGCTAGAATCGAGCAGGCTGTGGTATCCATCCGCCACCATACTTAAAGAGTGGGTAACGTTGCCGTAGATGAGTTTTAATGCACAGACGACTAGGTTGAGGAAGAAGGTGATCCAAAGCACCCTTTTGACTTCGCGGGAACGTTCGATGAGGATGTCTCGGAGCATAATGAATTCGGAATGGCGAATGCGGAATGCGGAATTATCACTTTTTCAAATTCCACATTCCGAATTCCGCATTCCGCATTAGAATTTTCACGGGACCACGGGTGTTCCAGGGTACAGACGATGCACCAAGAACAAGCTTAAATCTGGCCAGTAAGTAATGATAATCAGCGAGAGTACGAGCAAAAGTAGAAATGGAAGGGTGACCCAATATAAATTAATGATGCTTCGTTTAAAGCGGATGCTCGAAAGGAATAGATTGAGCCCTACCGGAGGATGCAGATAACCGATTTCGAGATTGGTCAAGAAGATGATTCCTAGATGAACTGGATCAACGCCAAACTCCTTCGCAATCGGAATGATCAGAGGGACCACGACGATAATCGCCGAAAAAATATCCATCAGCGAACCGACGATCAGCAAAAAGAGATTGAGCGCCAGCAAGAAGACCCACTTGCTAGTGATAAAGGTCCGGATCCATTCAAACAGATGCATCGGCACCTGTTCATCAATGAGGTAACTAGTGAAACCCATCGCCACCGCGAAGATCACGACAATACTTCCGACTAACACCATCGATTGTTTGGCGATGCGAGGGACATCTTTGGTGAGACTCAGATCCCGATAGATGAAGACCTCTACAATAAAGATGTAGAAGGCGGTGACCGCTGCTGCCTCGGAGGCGGTGGCATAACCGCCGTAGATCCCAAAGAAGATGATGAAGGGGAGGGGGAGTTCCCAGGCAGCTCCCCGGATCGCCTTGAAGATTTGTTTTAGATTGAAGGGGTGACGTTCTTCCTTCACCTTCCGATTGACGGCAATGCTGTAGATACTCAGGATCGCAATAATCAACAAACCAGGAAAGAGTCCGGCGAGAAAAAGTTGGTCGATGCTGGCGCCGCTAAACAATCCATAAAGAATCAGAGGTAGAGAGGGGGGAAACATCAACCCGACGCTTCCACAAGTGGTCACGAGCCCCATCGAAAAACTATCGGGATACTTCTCCTTCATTAAAATTGGATAAAGCAGTCCTCCCAAGGCAATGATCGTAACCCCCGAAGCCCCAGTGAAGGCGGTGAAGAAGGCGCAGGCGACGATCGCCATAATCGAAAGCCCCCCAGGCATCCAACCAAACAGCGGTTTGGCGAGGGCGACCAGACGTTCGGGTGTTTTGCTCTCCGCCATTAAATAACCGGCGAAGGTAAAGAGGGGGATGGCGACTAACGTGGGGGCCGACGCGAGTCGA
The DNA here is from genome assembly GCA_041746775.1 of bacterium. Classification (GTDB taxonomy): domain Bacteria; phylum UBA10199; class UBA10199; order DSSB01; family DSSB01; genus JBGTGJ01. The sequence continues at coordinate 3,478 of JBGTGJ010000258.1, read as the reverse complement.
TACATCTCAATAATGATCGCGGAGGTGTCGATACCGGCACTATGAAAGGAGATCAGAGCGATCGAACCAAAGATGACAAAGAGTGGGGCGCCAAGAAGGGCGATCAGACCGATACCGATAAAAAGCAGGGTATTCATTTCGCCCCTTTCGTAAAGAACTGGATGTCGGTAATGATCTTAAGGGCGAAACGGAGGGTCATCATTCCAAAACCGATCGGGATAATTGCGACTGCCCAATAGTTAGGGACTCCAGGAAGTAGAAAGGAACCCATCTCTTTTTCCCCTATCATGAAACGATAGGAGGCCAAGGTGAGCAAGGCGCAGACAAAAGCGGAAGCGGCATGGACGAAGGCGGCGGTCGGTTTGCGCAATTTGTCTGGGAGAAAACGGGAGACCAGATCCATCGCGAGGTGACTATCTTCTTTAGCGGCGACCGAAGCGCCGATGAAACCGACCCAGAGGACGAGATGTCTTACCAATGCATCCCCCCAACTGATTCCGGTACTGAAGAAATTTCTCAAAACAACTTGAGTGAAGGCGAGGCCAATCATGACCACTAAAATGAGGGTGAGAAGGTATCCTTCGACTTTTCCGATCCACTCGTTGAGTTTTTGGACTGGCATAAAAGATTATAAATGTAGAGGCGAAGCATTGCTTCGCCCCTACGAACATCGGTTTTTTTTTGAATTATTTACGAACTTCCGCGATCAGCGTCTTCACCCGTTGGAGTAGTGCAGCAGGGTAAAGGTTTCCAGCCAACTTAGGATAAACCGCTTCAGATAATCGGATGATCTCTTCTTTGGCCTTGGGATCGACGGTGATGGTTTGGATACCGTTTTGTTTTAATGTTGTGACAGCTTGAGCATTTTCAGCGCGAATCTTTGTCACCAATTGTTGGGAATATTTTTGCGCCGTGCTTTTTAGCAGATTCTGCAAGTCGGCCGGTAATTTGGCGAACTGTGCCTTGGTGATAAGGAGCGCACCGGTCGAGTTGGCGAGATTGAGGTCGGTGATGTATTTTACCTTGGTGAACCATTGCAGTGCGATGACACCGATGGGTGGACCATACACTCCATCAATCAGGTTGGTTTGAAGGGAGGTGAGGACGTCCGGAAGACTGAGCGGTATCGGAACAATCCCCAGTGTTTCATACATCGTTTTCACCAAAGGGTCCCCTTCCCAGGCCCACATCTTGACCCCTTTCATATCATTGGTATTGGCGATCGGTTTGTTGGAAAAGATGTTGACGAACCCTGCCTCGGCCCATCCTAATAAAACAAAACCGTTGGCATCAAACTGCTTATCAAAATCGGGTTGGAGTTTTGCTTTGACATAGTCGACTTCTTGGTAATTGCGGAACAGCATCGGAAGTTCCAAAATTCTCACCGAAGGGACGATCTGTCCTAATCCTACGCCAGTAAACGCGGCGGCGTGAACCTGACCGATTCGCATTTTACGGAGAACATCTTTTTCATCCCCAGAAACCCCACCAGCATAAATTTTTAGTGCGAGCCGTCCACCACTTTGGGTCATCAACTCTTGGTTCATCTGCTCCATCACCTTGACCCAACTAGAGCCTTCGGGGGCCAAGACGGAGAGTTTGATTTCGTGTTCAGCGGCTTGAAGGGAAGGGATAGTGAAGAGAAAAGCAAAACTTAGAAAGAGAGCCATTCTAATTCTGGAAAACATGGATGATACCTCCTCAATTTGTTTTTTCTTTTGATTCCCACGGTGACCGTGGGAACGAGAGAGCTACTTTTTCTTATTCGATTCAACCTGACTAAAAAATTCTGACTTCTTATCTAATAAAATTTTGGCACGCAGTTTCGCGAGCTCATTGGAAAGCCGTTGCTCCGGAAGTGCTGCGGCATCGGCATCGATGACCCCCTGAAGCAAATCTTGGTATAACTTCAAGTCTTGGACCTGCACTGCATAGTATTGAGCTTTATTGACGGAGCCCATCAGGTATTTTCCATCGGTTGCGGCGATCCCTTGATCAAAATTGAGTTTCGATTTGTCCGGGTCCCCTCCTAAGAGCTTGGGACGACTTCCGTAGAACGCCCCCATAAATAAATGCGGTCCGCCGAAGTGATAATTTTCATCCAACTCCATGACGCGGTTCATCAACGCTTCCATTTTGGGAAGCTCGGCGATCGCTTCGACCGAATCTTTGTTGAAGTTGAGATAATTTCCCCAAGCAAATCCGGTCCAGAAGAGGTTTTCGATATCTTTTTTGGTAAAAGTTTTTAAGGCCTTTTGAAAATCATCTAACGAACTCACTCTTCCCTTCGCGAAATTGCCGTTGAGTGAAAGGAGTTCGATCCCGTAATTTTTTGCTCGAGTATAAAAGAGTTTCGCGCGATTTTGAGCCTTGTCGTAGAGCGCTTGATTGCTTCCTCTGTTAGTTAAGATCTGATTTTCAGTGAATCCAAAGGCATAGCCAGAATAGGACCGAGTGAGGAGCAGCAATACCTGCTTGTCTTTTGGATTTTGCAGGTAAAAACCTTCTAACATTTTGAGGAAACCGAGGGAGGCTTGCTCGGCTAATTCGACATCTTCTTCAGAGTCGATCGATGGAGTGGCATCGTAGAAAATTTGCGCGGTAGTTTTGGTAGCGAGTTGTTTAAATCCGCATGCTGAGATGAAAGTTAGGGGGAGTAACAACGTAAATAATATTTTCCAAGTTTTCATAAGGGGCTTGCTGCCTAGCATAGGGGTTTTGAGGGAGGCAAGCCCTATGTCGGGTTCCGTTTTTCTGGAAGTTTCTTAAGAACTCACGGTTTTTTAGTGCAGTTTTAACCCGTGATGATCCCAATCTTTTCTTTATTTTTTAACCAAACATGGCCCATTTCTATCGGTGGTTCAGACAGCTTAAGAAACTTCAGAAAAACGGAACCCGACATAATATTAGAGAAAGTAGGTGTGGTTGGGTTTATGCGGAAATAATTTTAGAGGTGTAGGGGTTGGTATAGATCCGCTTCTGAAAGATCTTTTCCGTGACCTGTTTTCGTTCCGAATGGCGCTTAAACGCCTCCTGAATGATCGCACCGCGGATCGGTGCGGCATAGTATTTAGCAGTCTGACTTTCTTTTTTTGCCTGGTTCAAAAAATCGATAATCGCTTGTGGAGAATATCCCATCATCGCCATCATCCTGCCGCAGAAGACATCGGCGGCCGCTTCCTCTTCCTTTCTTAACTGGAAGATTTCATCCCAATTCAAATGATCCAAGTTTCCATACTTCGAGGTATTGCTGATGAGGTGACCCCATTCGTGCGCCATGACTCCGGCCAGGAGAGGTTGGTTTTGTCCATGCTGGCGTAAAAATTCCACTCCCAGGTAAACATTCCCCTGATTGTCAGCCGCTCCAACCGTATTTTTTGCCAGAAGGATCTTGCCGTCTTTTCCGGAGAGGAGTTTGAGTTTGCGTCGGGTTTTTTGGATGGCACCGTATTGGGTGAAGAGGGCGACCAATTCCGGG
>JBGTGJ010000257.1:0-1660 GCA_041746775.1 bacterium | reverse complement strand
GCCAGCGAGTATTATGAAAGCCCTAATGGTAAAGTGTTTGCGATGTATGTTGAATCGAAACAGCCGAACATGAGTATTGCGCAGGAGGCCAAATTCCAAGATGGAATTAGGAAGTTGGTCGAATCATGGAATATTCGTTCTTACGATTCCACGATGAAGATGTATTTTGCGGGGTCTTCTCGAGTGACGGAATATCGCGCATTGATTCGAGATCTGAAAATTGCCGGTAGTATTTCGGGAGTGCTGATATTTTTGCCATTGTTGATTCGTTTCCGAAAGATACGTTTTGTTGGGTTGATATTTTTCCCATTGGTATTGGGAATTCCGATCGGGTTAGCTATCTCCTCTTTTTTTGTTTCTAAGCTGAATGTCACCACCTCCTTTTTGTTTGCCATCCTCGGAGGATTGGGGGTTGAGACTGGGATTCATCTTTTTTCAAGATATTATGAAAGTCGGAAGAAGAATGCATCCGTTCAGAATTCTTTGCTTGAGTTATATGTTTCTCTAGGGCCAGCGATTCTAACCGCGGTTGCTTCTCTGGCCGTAACCTTTCTATTAATGATGTTCAGCGACTTTAAAGGGTTTAGCGAGTTTGGCTTGATTGCGGGGATTGGGCTGTGGGTGCTGTTTATCCTTTATTTTACTTTCTTTCCTGCGCTGCTCATCTTTGCTGAAAAAATAAAATTACTGAAGTTTTCGCACTCCTTAGAATCCGAAACAGAACGAGATTTTTCCATCAGTCGTGACTTTGTAAAAACGGCCATTATATTGTTTAGTCTTTTTACTGCTTTTTCCATTTGGGCGATTCCTCATCTCAAATTTGAATACGATTTTAAAAAGATCCGAGCGGATGATTCTTCGGTACGGTGGGCCAAAGTTAAGCAGCGAGTTACTTCGGGAGAACGAGTCAATGCCCCTGCCGCGGTATTGATTAAAAATGAGCAGGAAGCAAAAGAACTTAAGGTGGCTTTAGAAGCAGAGAAAGTTAAAAATCCTAATTCGGTTTTAGATAAGAATAGCTCGGTTTATTCTCTCGTACCTGATCAACAAGAAAAAAAAATGGAAGTGGTTGGTAATATCCAAAGACTTCTCGAGGATGATACGATCCGTTTAGTTCCCGAAGAAAAGAAAAAGGACCTGAATCGGTTCAAAGAAGCTTTAGCTGAGACAACTCCTGTCAAAAAAGAAGAAGTCCCTTTCGAGCTGAGTGAGCTTTTTGTGGGGGATACTAAAATCCCGGGCTCAGTATTTTTGATCTTTGCCAAACCGCAATTAGAAATGGATCATGGTCGTAATGCGATCGCCTTTGCACAAGAGGTGGAAAACATTCAAACTCCAACCAAAACATTCCATGCCTCGAGCGATGCGATCGTCTTTGCTGATTTGTTACGAACCATGTTTCGCGATTCAAAAAAGATTTTATTAATTTCCCTCTTAAGTGTTTCCCTATTTGTTTTCCTCGATTTCCGTAATTTCAAAAAGTCAGGAATGGTTTTGTTGGGAATTCTCTCCGGTGTCTTTTGGGTGATGGGAATCTTCTGGTTGACGGGGATTAAATTGAATCTCTACAACATGGTGATGATCCCTGCGGTGATGGGGATGAGTATTGATAATAGCATTCACGTTTATCATCGGTACGAAGAGCTTGGTAAAGGTTCTC
>JBGTGJ010000256.1:0-10124 GCA_041746775.1 bacterium | reverse complement strand
TCCCGCATCATTTCCTTAAAACCCAACATCACCGAAATTCTTTTTGCATTAGGAGAAGGACTTCATGTCGTCGGAGTGACGACCTATTGTGCACGTCCTCCTGAAGTGAAAAAACTTCCCAAGATTGCCGATTACATCCAGGCCTTTCCTGAAGCAATTTTGCGGCTACAGCCCGATCTGATCCTCGGTAGTCAGGAAAATAGCTCACAAAAAGAGGTCAATTTTCTCATCGCTCGTGGACTAGAGATAAAATTATTTTCCTTCTCGACGATCCCCGAAACGATTCAATCGATTGAGGCATTGGGAGATCTGTTGGGACAGAGGGAGCTTGCTCGTCACTTAACGGGTCAGATGCGAAATGAGTTATTGAAACTTCGTCACGAAGCGGAAAAATTTCCAAAAAAGAAAGCGCTCTTTGTAGTTGGGTATCAGCCGCTGGTCGTCGCAGGAGGAGATAATTTTTTTGATGAGGCGTGCGAGTATCTTGGATTGACCAATGTGGCTCACTCAAGTCGTCTCAAATATCCTTATTATACCACTGAACAACTGATTCGAGCTGCTCCGGAGATTGTCTTGGATTTTGCGATGGGGTCGGAGGGATCCGAGGCTTACAAAAAATCTCGCAAAGATTTTTGGCAACAGTTTCCTTCGATACCCGCGGTCAAATCAAAAGCGATTTATCAACTCGATATTGAAAAGATGCGCGCGGTTCCATCTTTGCCAGAGTTTCTTTGGGAGATGTTTCGGATGGTCCACCCGTAGGGGAAAATAGTCTTGAAAATAGTCTAAATAATGACTATTATATAGACCATGAAAAACGATTACACCAACCTCCTTTCCTTCGACTTTGTTCCTCTCTCGGAGGCCAAGGCCAAACTCTCTGAACAACTCCGCAAAACCACCGACCAATCCAAACGGATAGCCATCACGCTTAATGGAAAACCAACGGCTGTCTTACTTTCTTATCCAGATTATTTAGAACTTATCCAAATGGTACCAGCACCAAAACAAGAGACTCCCCAGCGAGTGATTGATTTTGAGGAGTGGAAAAAGGGGCAAAAGCGAAGACTCCAAGTGCGAGATTCTATACTCAAATTGTTTGACGTTGAGAAACTATCCCGAAAAGGGCAAAAGGCTTATAAACAGGATACTGTCCGTGAATTCAATCAACCCATTAAAAAAAGATCTACAAATCGCCGCTGAGTTAAAAAATGGCGCCCAACGCGCTATTACGATTGCGGCTATTGTTGCTGAAGCTTTGCGGTCCATTGATCAAGATCCTATTCTGGTTGGAGGGGCTGCGGTCGAATTTTATACACAAGGCGGATATTCTACTGCCGATATCGATATGATCACGGAAGGGGGGCCTGAGCTGGTTAAAATAATGGAAGAGCTTGGTTTTGAAAAAATTGGAAAAGACTTTTTACATCCCGCCTTAAAAATTTATATTGAGTTTCCAGGGCGCTCTCTCGGCCCGTCAGAAAAATTCTCCGCAATCAAGATAGGTCCAAGGCATTTAAGAATTATTTCCGTTGAGGATCTTATTGTCGATCGACTTTGCGCCTACAAATTTTGGAAGTCCGTTCTCGACGGCGTCAATGCCATGCTCTTGCTCGAAATAGGAGAGGTTGAAACCGCTCGTTTACAACAACGGGCCAAAGAAGAGGATGTATTGGATGCTCTCGAAATAGTTCAGAAAGTGATGAAAGAGGTTATTCGTAGAAAGTTATCACGAAAAGAAGCGAACCAGATGTTAGAACAAGGGAAGATGAATTTGAAAATCTAATAACTTTGTTATTTTCTAGTCCAGCTGGTCCCGGCGTTCAACTTGCTCAATTCTTCCGAGGCCTTTTGGCAGACCTTGAGGGTTTCGGGGGAGGGTTTGGGTCTGAAAATTTTGTCTAGGATTTTATTGTTTGTGCATTGGACTTCGTTGATGTGTTGATCAAAAAAGCTGTTAACGCGATTCCAGATTTCACGAAGCTTGGTCATATAGGGTGTAAATTCAAGACCTTTTAGTTCCGAAACGCGGTACCAATATTTGCCGCTAGAATCATTTTTTGGCGCCATCGGCTCGAGCTTCGTTGACTTTTAAGGGGGCTTTTTCAGTGGCATGCGAGATGGCCTGGTTCACCGCCTGTTCTTTGGGGACTCCCTTGCGGATCAATCTTTCATATTCCTGAGCGACGTTATCGGTTTAGCCTTTAACTGTGGGTACTATTTTTTGAGAGCAGGATTAATTCTTTTTATTATTTCAGACGCAGTACGGAAATTTTGTAAGCTAAGGTGGCATTCTTTCAAATCAAATTTTTGTCCTAACAAAGATTTAGATTGTTCATCTGCCATACAAAAATACGTGGCTTCTTCTAAGGAACCTTTGGGAGAAAGGCCTGATTTTCTTGTGAAGTCTTCAATATCTCTCACCTGAGCTTTAACATCGCCCGTGATACGATGAAACCAAGCTGAGACTGAATCTAAAAATATGCCCATGTTGACCTCCTTAAATAATTCCCGTTACTAAATTCCGGTTTATGTATAAAATTACCAGATAATTTTCCTTCAAAATTTATTCACAAATTTGTTCTGAGTTACCAAGATCTTGTTTGGAAGTAGGGGCCCGATTGCCCGAAGTATTTTTTAGATAACCACTTACCTTTTCCCTAACATCTTGAAAATAACCAACCACCCCTTTGACGCACATACTTCCGGGGCCGATCGAGATTAAAGTAGGTTGATAAAGACAGCTAAAGGCGCCCATTGCTGCTTTGGCAGCTCCCGGTGTGTTGACAATTGCTTTATTAATTTCGGATCTTACGATCTTGGCATTCTCTTGGAAATTATCAAATACCTTGGATCCTAATTTTTTAAGTTCTGTTAGTCCCATTTTTTTCCTCTTTTTAATATTCCCCCACCATTGAGAAGGATGTTTCCAAAGGAAGCAAAATATGTACCTAAAAATGAACTGATTTAAATTTCAGCGTTATTAGAAGTTTAACTTAATGAAAATATTAATCTTTTTATTTTTAGTTTTTGGCGATTAGAATTGTTTAATGGAAGTAGTAACAGACGATTGGGGATAGCACCCCACAGGAGAAGAGGAAGAAGTGGGGTGGGGAATCTCTATTTTTTCCCTGCGATTTGCCTTAATAACTCAATGTCGGTTTTGTCTTCGACCAAACACTTTTTAAAGTTTCCTTGAACGGCTTTCTTCCTAAAGGCATGATGTAACCATGGAAAATTCTTATTCCAATGATGAGATTAAAAATTGGCTTCAATTAGATCCTGAAGAACGTCTGTTGGAGGCCGAAGAACTCTGGGAAGAGTTTTTGATCAAGTACCCGGTAAAGTGGCAGCCCTTTGTTAAAAGTTTCGAGTCGTTTGAAGATTATCATCACTGGTTGAAACAACAAAAAAACCCTCTCTTATGGTAGCAAATTTTAAAACTCGAGTCGCTCGCGTGGCGTGGTCGGATGGAAAGTCTATCACATAAAATGGATCCCGGCTCAGAGGCCGGGATGACATTCAGAACTAAGCATAACTTCTTTTGAATTGTTTTTTGGAGTTTTCTCGCTCGAATAATTTTCTCAAATACTGACCGGTGTAGCTGGTTGGAGAATTAGCAATCTCCTCAGGAGTTCCTTTTGCCACGATTCTTCCCCCTTCGTCCCCCCCTTCCGGTCCTAGATCGATAATATGATCTGCGGTTTTGATGACGTCCAAATTATGTTCAATCACAACAGCGGTATTTCCAGCTTCCACTAATCGTTGGAGCACCTCTAGAAGGCAATGGATATCGGCAAAATGAAGTCCCGTAGTCGGCTCATCCAAAATATAAAAAGTACGACCGGTAGCCACCTTGCTGAGCTCTCGACTTAGTTTAATCCGTTGCGCTTCGCCGCCGCTCAAAGTGGTCGCTGATTGGCCGAGTTGGATGTAGCCCAGACCAACGTCGACTAAGGTTTTTAGTTTTCGTTTGATCGTTGGGATGTGGGTAAAAAACTCAACCGCTTGAACGGCGGTCATTTTCAGCACCTCGGCAATCGATTGCCCTTTGTAGAGGACCTCCAAAGTTTCACGATTGTAGCGGCTGCTTCGACACTCTTCGCACTCCACATAGATATCAGGAAGAAAATGCATCTCGATTTTTAGCACACCATCCCCTTCGCACGCTTCACATCGCCCCCCTTTGACATTGAAGGAAAACCTGCCTGGTTTATAACCCCGCATCTTGGCTTCGGGCAGACTGCTAAAGAGGTCGCGAATCAGCGTAAAGAGTCCAGTATAGGTCGCAGGATTACTCCGCGGTGTCCTGCCGATTGGGGATTGATCGATGTTGATCACCTTGTCGATCTCTTCCATCCCTTTTAGCTTTTTAAATTTTCCGGGGAGCTCGCGTGCCTGGTGAAGTTTTTGGGCCATTGATTTGTAGAGGGTATCGTTGATGAGGGTGGATTTGCCAGAACCGGAGACACCGGTGATGCAGGTCAATGTTCCAAGTGGAATCGAGGCATGGATCTCTTTGAGATTGTTTTCAGTACAGCCGAGGATCTCCAGATTTTTTCCATTGCCGCGTCTTCGTTCATTGGGAATCGGAATCATCTTTTGCCCGGAGAGTAATTGTCCCGTCAGCGATTTTGGATGTTCCATGATGTCATCGGGTGTTCCTTCGGCGTCGAGTTCTCCTCCCTTTGAGCCTGCACCAGGCCCCATGTCAATGACATGGTCCGATTCCAAAATCGTCTCTTCGTCATGTTCCACGACGAGCACGGTATTTCCCAGATCGCGAAGCCGTTTTAGTGTGTCGAGCAGTTTGGAGTTATCGCGCTGATGTAATCCAATGCTCGGTTCGTCCAAAATATAAAGGACTCCAACCAGTGAAGATCCAATCTGAGTTGCAAGACGGATCCGTTGGCCTTCTCCCCCCGATAATGTGGAGCTCCTCCGATCCAGCGAGAGATAATCCAAACCGACATTGTGGAGAAAGGTGAGACGTTCGGTCAGCTCTTTTAAAATCCGCTCGGCGATTTGCATCTCTTTTTTGCTGAGTGAGAGGGCTTGCAAAGTCTCCAAACATTTTTTGACCGAGAGCGTGGTGATTTCGTGAATCGCCATCCCTTGAATTTTTATCGCCGTGGATTCTTTCTTGAGACGGCTTCCCTGACAGACTTCGCAATCCTGAAAGGTCATGAACTTTTCTAACTCTTGCCGCATCCAGTCGCTCTCGGTTTCATTGTAACGGCGCTTCAGATTGGCGACGACCCCTTCGAAGGTGGCGGTGTAATGTCGTTTTCTCCCTTTCCTCTCAAAGGTATAACGAACCTCTTCTTCCCCCGAGCCATGCATCAAGAGCTCTTTGACCTTTTGCGAAAGTTTTTCATACGGGGTGTCGAGGTCGAAGCGGAATTGATGAGAGAGGGATTCCAATAGTGACAAATAATAGGTGGAGGTTTTGGAATACCACGGCGCAATCGCCCCTTTGCGCAAAGTAAGATTGGGGTTGGGAACAATCAGGATGGGATCGAAGATCATCTTACTCCCCAGCCCCTTACACTCCGGACAGGCGCCGTAAGGATTATTGAAACTGAAGAGGCGAGGAGAGATTTCGGCGAAGCTAAAGCCGCATTCGATGCAGGAGAATTTATCCGAAAACAAAATGTTTTTTTCCTGTTTCTTGCCTTTTGTCTTTTGTTTCAAATTTTCATCTTCTCCCCCAAGCACCTCTACCTTTACAATCCCCTCCCCAAACTTCAACGCCGTTTCCAAAGAATCCGCCAGCCGTGTCTTTACATCCCCTTTGATGACCAGCCGATCGACAAACAGATCGATGTCATGTTTTTTCTTTTTGTCTAACTTTGGTTCTTCTCCCAGTGTGTAAACTTCTCCATCGATCTTCACGCGGACAAATCCCTTGCCTCGAACCGTCTGCAGGATCTGCAAATGTTCCCCTTTTCGACCGCGGATCAGCGGGGCCAAGATGTGGATCTTGGTTCCCTCGGGAAGTTTCAAAAGTTGGTCGACCATTTGAGTCACGGTTTGAGCCTGGATCGCTTTTCCACATTGAAAGCAGTTTGGATGACCTACTCGGGCGAAGAGCAGTCGAAAATAGTCATAGATTTCCGTGACCGTTCCAACCGTAGAACGGGGGTTATGGCTGGTACTTTTTTGTTCGATCGAAATTGCGGGCGATAGCCCTTCGATTGTATCGACATCCGGCTTTCCCATTTGCTCCAAAAATTGTCGGGCATAAGAGGAGAGCGATTCCACGTACCGTCGTTGCCCTTCCGCATAAAGGGTGTCAAAGGCGAGAGAGGATTTTCCCGATCCAGAAAGGCCAGTGATCACCACAAGTTTATTGCGGGGGATCTTGACGTCGATGTTCTTTAAGTTGTGCTGGCGGGCCCCTTTGATGAGGATGTCTTTTGGTTCCATATCTTATCAAAACTAATGATGGAGAGGCGTGGGGTCAAGGAGGGAATTGGAATTTAACTAGGCTAAATAATGGTCTTGTTCAGCTTGGTTCTGATGAGAGTTTTCTTGTTCCGAACCTTGCCCAGAATTTTGGGAAGAACCTTGTTGGCCTTCTTCATCCATCGAGCTAACAGGTTCGAAAAAATAATCGGAAGGTGGGGTGTTGGTGAAATATGATCTGCCCAAAGAATTTCCAAAAAATCCTTGCGAAACGGAACCTTGCATTCTCGCTATATTGGCAACCAAGGGGTTTGTGGAGATTTCAGCATTTGCGGGGAATTGATTCGAAGAATAATTTTTTTCAGAAGTCGGAGTGAAAGATCTATCAGTGAAGTTCGGTGATTGCGTAATTTTGAATTGGGGAACACAGATCCCATTTTGTTTCTGATTATTTTCATTTTGCAAAATATTTTTTTAGAATTTCAATTTTCCTCACTTGCACCCTTGACAATTTTTTAGTTCTCCTTCACAAAAGTAAAATCATGTCTCACTTATTTTCTTCAATCTGTTGTCCCAGCTCAAGCAGCACCGCCTGTTGTATGGCGATCTGTATTCGGCCGGTGGCCATGGTTGAGGGAAACAATCTTCTTTCAATCCAATAGTTCGGTCGACCGGCTTATAAATCCTAAAATACTAAACCTAAAATAATGTTCGGATCTCGCTTTGATCTGTTTTATAAGGTCACATCGTAGATCCTGATTCTCACTTAAGGTAATTTTGTTATGAAGTACTATCAATACTGGTTTGTTATCACTGCGCTTCATTTTTTATTTTTATTTCCCAATATCTCTCAGTCCCAAGAAATTAAATCGACCGAAAACACCCCCTCCCTACAACAGCGGTTCGATGACCTTGAGCAACGACAGAAGGTTCTAGAGGAAAAATTAGTGCAAAAAGAAGCCGAGGAAAAAGAACGGGCTAAGGTGTCTGTCGGAGCAGATGGATTTCTATTGAGTTCTCACGATGGGAATTATCAGCTTCGAATTCGAGGGCTGATTCAAGCCGATGGTCGATTTTTTATCGATAAAGGGGACGGAGGACCTGATAATACTTTCCTGATGAGACGGGTCCGCCCCTTTATTGAAGGGACGATTGCTAAGCGGTTTAAATTTCGAATTATGCCCGACTTTGCTAATGGCAATGCCCAATTATTTGATGCTTGGATTGATTCCGAAGTCATTCCTGAATTCGCGATTCTATTAGGAAAATTTAAGCCTCAAGTCGGTTTGGAAAGATTGGAATCGGCTGAGAATCTGCATTTTATTGAGCGCGGCTTACCGACACAGCTTGTCCCTAATCGCGATCTTGGAGCGGTGGTTCATGGATCTATTCATGAGGATGTTCTGACCTATCACCTCGGGATCATAAACGGTGCCCCTGATGCAGCTAATCCAGATTTTGATCTTGAAGATGGAAAAGAATTTGTCGGTCGAGTCTTCTCTCATCCATTTAAGAAAACTTCGATCGAACCGTTGCAAGGATTAGGCATCGGAGTGGCAGGAACCATCGGAACTTCGGATGGAGATCTTAATAATCCACAACTCCCTGCCTATCGCACTTCTGGTAACCAAACCTTCTTTCGATATCGCAATGATGGTGCCGATACCGGAACGACCCTCTCGCAAGGGACAAGATTTCGAGTTTCTCCCCAAGGATACTACTATTACAAAGGTTTTGGATTGCTAGGTGAATATGTCCTTTCCACACAGGGAGTGGCATTGGGGGCTGATTCTGCAGAGCTTTTCAATCAAGCTTGGCAAATCGCTTCGACCTATGTGATTGGAGCAGACAATTCTTATGGTAAGATCAAACCAAGAAAGCCGTTGGGATGGAAAAAAGGGGGGACGGGCGCTTTTGAATTTGGTTTTCGCTATAACGAATTGAAAATCGACTCCGATGCCTTTCCAATCTTTGCCAACCCCGATCAATCGGCTCGAAAAGCCAAAGCGTGGGCAGTTGGTTTTAATTGGCTGATCAATCAAAACCTTAAGTTTGCACTCAACTTCGAGCAGACTCGTTTTGATGGTGGAGGGGCCAACGGTACCGATCGTCGGACGGAAAATGTGATCTTAAACCGATATCAAATTTCCTTTTAACTTTAAAAAATTTTGGAGAAATTTTTATGAAATTCTTTTCTTTGATCAAGATAGTTCTTTTAGTGGCGCTTTTAACTTCGTGCAATTCCAAGACAGGTGTTAACGAAATTGAGTTGCTCAATGTCTCTTACGACCCGACTCGCGAGTTGTATCAGGATATCAATAAGAGGTTTGGAGATTATTGGAAATCGACGAAAGGGGAAACCGTGGAGATAAAGCAATCCCACGGCGGTTCTGGCAAGCAGGCTCGAGCGGTGATCGATGGCTTGGAAGCCGATGTCGTCACCTTGGCATTGGCTTATGACATCGATGCGATTGCTGAGAGGTCAGGGTTGCTTCCCATCGATTGGCAGAAGCGATTGCCGAACAATAGTTCTCCATTTACCTCCACCATTGTCTTCTTGGTGAAACTAGGAAATCCAAAAGGGATTCATGATTGGCCCGATTTAGCGAAGCAAGGTGTTTCCGTTATCACACCCAATCCCAAAACTTCTGGGGGAGCTCGCTGGAATTATTTGGCCGCTTGGGGGTATGCTTTAAAGCAGCCGGGAGGAAACGACACTACCGCTCGTGATCTGGTGAATCAGATTTATAAAAATGTTCCGGTCCTTGATTCAGGGGCGAGGGGTTCCACCACCACCTTTGTCGAACGAGGGATTGGGGATGTGCTGCTTGCCTGGGAAAATGAGGCATTGTTGACGGTCAAAGAAATGGGAAAAGGGAAGTTTGAGATTGTCGTCCCTTCGATCAGTATCCTAGCAGAACCCCCTGTGTCTGTGGTAGATAAGGTGGCGGCTAAACATCACACTCAAGAAATTGCTACGGCCTATCTCAATTATCTTTATACCCCCGAGGGGCAAGAGATAGCCGCTCGACATTATTTTCGACCGAGTCTCCCTGAAGTGGCGAGTAAATATGCGGCGCAATTTCCTCAGATTCAGCTCTTTACTATTGATGAGTTGTTTGGTGGTTGGAAGAAGGCGCAGCAGACGCATTTTTCTGATGGTGGGGTGTTTGATCAGATCTACCAGCCGGGGAAGTGATAGGACCACAGACTAGTGACCAGTGACCACTGACAAAAACATTATTGTCTCGGGTCCCTGGTCCCTTGTCACTGGTCTAAAAGTTATGAATCTCTTATCCAAAAAATACAGCGTCCTACCCGGCTTCGGTCTCTCCTTAGGTTTCACCGTGTTTTTTCTAAGTGTACTGGTGCTAATCCCGATTTCCACTTTGTTTTTTAAAACCGCGACGCTCAGCTGGGGAGAATTTTTTGGCACGATCTCTTCACCTCGCGTCATAGCCGCCTACCGACTGAGTCTCTTTGCTTCATTGTTAGCGGCTGGGATCAACATGGTGTTTGGTTTTCTGACGGCTTGGGTGTTGGTTCGCTATTCCTTCCCGGGAAAAAAGATTATCGAAGGGCTAGTCGATCTCCCTTTTGTCCTCCCCACTGCCGTGGCTGGTATTGCACTCACGACGATCTATTCTCCCAATGGGTGGTTGGGGCAATGGTTTTATAAAATTGGAATTCCCACGGCTTATTCACAAGTAGGCATT
>JBGTGJ010000255.1:0-3456 GCA_041746775.1 bacterium | reverse complement strand
AATCATCGCCCTCCCACCGCGATTCGTGACCTACTAAAATTTAAAAAATCAGCATCGATTCCATTGGAAGAGGTCGAGCCGATCCAAGAAATTCTCAAACACTTCAATACCGCTTCGATTTCGTTGGGAGCTTTAAGCCCCGAAACCCATATGGCACTAGCGATTGCGATGAATCGAATTGGAGGGAAGAGTGGTTCCGGCGAAGGGGGGGAAGACCCGATGCGTTTCCTTCCGCTTCCGAATGGCGACAACGCCAACAGCGCGATCAAACAGGTCGCCTCGGCACGATTCGGTGTCACCGCCTCGTACCTCGCTTCAGCCAAAGAATTGGAAATCAAGATGGCCCAAGGGAGCAAGCCAGGAGAAGGGGGACAGTTGCCTGGAAAGAAGGTCAGTGAACAGATTGCGAAATTGCGTCATGCCACCCCTGGCGTCACCCTGATCTCTCCGCCACCCCATCATGATATTTATTCGATCGAAGACCTGGCGCAACTGATTTACGATTTGAAGGCCTCTAATCCTCGCGCCAAAGTCAGCGTGAAGCTCGTCGCGGAATCGGGAGTCGGAACAATCGCTGCAGGAGTTTCCAAGGCACACGCCGATGTCATTTTGATCAGCGGACACGATGGCGGCACCGGTGCTTCACCGCTCTCTTCGATCAAGCATGCCGGAAGTGCATGGGAATTAGGACTCGCCGAAACTCAACAGACTTTGGTGTTAAATGACCTGCGCGGAAGAGTAACACTCCGAGCCGATGGTGGCATGAAGACCGGACGCGATGTCGTGATCGCCGCCATGCTAGGAGCAGAGGAATACGGCTTCGGCACCGCCGCCATGGTCGCCGCGGGATGCTGCATGGTGCGACAATGTCATTTGAATACATGCCCGGTGGGGATTGCTACTCAAGATCCGAAACTTCGAGAAAAATTTAAAGGGACCCCCGAAGCGATTATCCATTTCATGACTGGCGTCGCGAGTGAAGTGCGAGAGATTCTTGCATCGATTGGAAAACGCTCACTACAAGAAATCATTGGTTGCCCTGAATTATTAGAACCAAATCTTCCTGAAAATCTCCCGAAGGTTCGCGAAATCGACCTCGATTACCTCCTTGCCCAAGTCGATCCCGAAAAGAAAAAGGCAAACAAGTGGGGAGGAAAACGAAACGATTGGGATGAAGAGCCACTGGAAAAACAGATCTTAATGGATGCTAAAGAAGCTTTGGAAGGAAAAGGCTCCGTCTCACTACACTACCCGATCAAAAACACCGACCGCTCCGTCGGCGCACGGATCGCGGGGGAAATTGGTTATCGTTACGTCAACGAAGGGCTCCCTCCTGGCGTTGAGATCGAACTCCGCTTCACCGGCACTGCCGGACAAAGCTTTGGTGCCTGGCTGACCAAGGGGATGCGGTTGATTTTAGAGGGGGAAGCCAACGACTATGTGGGTAAAGGGATGTCGGGTGGAGAACTCGTTTTATTTCCGCCCCAAGATTCTACCTTTGAAGCGGAGAAGAACGTCATCTTAGGAAACACCTGCTTCTACGGCTCCACCGGCGGCCAAGCCTTCATCCGCGGCCGGGGCGGCGAACGTTTTTGCGTGAGAAACAGCGGCGGCATCGTTGTCGTCGAAGGGGTCGGAGATCATGGTTGTGAATATATGACCGGTGGAATGGTGCTGGTGCTCGGACCCACAGGAAGAAATTTCGGCGCAGGGATGACCGGCGGTAAAGCCTACGTCTACGACGAGGAGCGGGAATTTCAAAATCGCTATAACCCGGAACTCGTGAAGATCGAGGCGGCGGAACATTCCGAGGATGTCGAAGAGATTGAAATCCTACTCAAACGCCACGCCGAACTCACGGGCAGCCCGGTGGCCAAAAAGATTCTCAAAAACCTGAAGCAGAATAAAAAACTTTTCTGGAAGATCACTCCTAAAGAAACTCCTCAGGCCTCCGTGGTGCGATTACCAATAGAAAAAAAGCAAGCCGGCTAATCCCTAAAGCCTAACTTATTGGAATAATTTAATTTTATAAAACTGTCATAATAATATTGATACTTGTCCTATTTATTAGGACAATAAGCCATGGACTTAAGCTTCCTCATCCCCTCCAAAATTCGCCGTCAGGTTCTCGCCTACTTTGTCGAGAATCCAGATAGCCAAGTATGTATCCGCGAATTAGCACGTGAACTCAAAGTTTCTCCTCAGCTGATTCATCGAGAGCTCATCAATCTCGAAGGATGGGGGTTTCTCTTTTCATCGAAGCAGGCCAATCAGCGGGTATTCAGATTGAATAAAAATTTTCCTCTCTACCCCTCCATTGAAGATCTCTTCCGTCGTTTAGAAAATGAGACGGCGAGGAAATACACCATCGATAAAACTTACAACCTTAATCAAATGGTAAAACGGCTCAAAAAAATCCCTGTCCCTGAAGAACTGATTCCCGGCCTCACGGCTAAAAGAAGAAAACCACGGGCTTGGGCAGAAGAGAAAATTCTGGAGAGGATTGGAAAAAGATGAAAGGCATTTATTCTGAAAAACTATTAAAGATTTCTAAATTATCTCCTACCATTCAACAGATTGTCCTAGGAGCTTTTCTAACTCAACTATTTAAAGAACATGATGTCTCACTTACCATTGTGGGGGGAGCTGCCGTTCAATTTTATACACAGGCCGAGTATGTTACCTACGATTTAGATGCGATTCTCATCGGGGACACCAAAGAGATTACTGAAGAGGTGATGGGACAACTAGGATTTAAAAGAACCACGATGTATCGGCATTTTGAACATCCCTATTTTAAATTTGTAGTGGAGTTTCCCCCGTCCCCCATCGCAGTAGGAAGTCGCCATATCGAAATAACAAGTAATATCGAGACAGAAGCAGGAAACGTGAGGGTGATCCGAATCGAGGACATTATTATGGATCGTATTGTTGCAGCAGTAGAATGGAAAGATCAACCCTCCCTAGACCAAGCCAAATTACTTTGGCTAAAAAATAAAGAGGATATTGATCGTGAATACCTCACCGACTTCGCCAAAAAGGAAGGCTACCTCAAAACTCTCCAAGAAGTGATGAAATATTGAAACTGATCAATCCATCCGATCAAATCGTTTGACACCCCTTCCCGACAAAAGTATTCTTAAATGCAGACTATTCAGCGAAATTCTTCATCCGGGAAGGGAGCTTCAGCCATGAAAAAAATAATTATTACTCTCTTAGTAGGAGCGTTTTTTTTCCATCCATCATTTGTCTTAGCCGATGGCATGCCCGATGAGGTGAAAGCTCCTATTAAACGGGTTAAGAAAACAACGAAAGTGACCAAAACAACCGTCGTCGAAGAACCAACTCCTGCTCCGATCCTCTTCATTCCCCCCGGAAAAAAGATCAACATCATCTCCTTCGACCCCAATCAGCCAGCTGGAAAAATCGTTGGATCGCTGCAAGAAGGGGTATCCA
>JBGTGJ010000254.1:0-11368 GCA_041746775.1 bacterium | reverse complement strand
CATTTTGTTAAAGTAGAAATATTATATTTGGCTGAAAGGTCCAATTTTTCTTTGGTGCTACTCAAAACAATCCCGACGATGGGTAAGCCCCGTTTCTGAAGATATTCAATCGTCAACAAAGTGTGATTAATGGTTCCAAGTTCCATTTTGGCAACCAGGAGGATCGGTAGCTGTAATATCTCCATCAAATCGGCCATATTTTTGTTGGGCGAAATCGGAACCATTGCACCCCCCGCCCCTTCCACCAAAACGAAACGATGTAACAGTTCTAAACGACGAAACGACTCAACAATTCGATCAAGCGAGATCTCTACTCCTTCTAACTCTGCAGCGACCCCCGGTGCGAGGGGATGCTCAAAGGCATAGGTATTAATCTGGTCGAGATCATCCGAAGATTGGGAAATTTTTTTTAGATAGGAGGAGTCACTGGAAGGTGAACCGGAGATACAACCGCTCTCGAGAGGCTTCATCACTCCGGCGGGAATTCCTCGCTTGCGCAGGTAGACCGCGAGACCTGCAGTGATGATGGTCTTGCCAACATTGGTATCGGTTCCGGTGATAAAGAGACCTGGCATTAAATTTCCTTTAACGCTTCATACAAAACAGAAAGCAATTCATGCAGTGTTGAGACATCCATCGATAGGGGCGGCATCACCACGAGTACATTGCCGAGCGGACGGAGCAAGGCCCCTCGCTTTCGTGCCGCATAACAGACTCGTGCTCCTAGTTTCAGTTCCGTGGATTTCAATTCGATTCCCACCATCATTCCCAATTGTCGCACTTGGAGGACATCAGGATGATTTTCGAAACGCTTGAGTTCTTCTTGGAGAAATTGGATCTTGGGCTGAAGATTTTTTAGAATTTCTTCATGCTCGAATAATTCAAGGTTGGCCAACGCTACAGCACAGGCAAGTGGATTACCGGTATAACTGTGGCCGTGGAAGAACGCTTTGAACTCACCATAAGCACCACAAAAACCATCAAAAACTTTTTGCGTCGTTAACGTCGCAGCGAGCGGGAGATAGCCCCCCGTGATCCCCTTAGCGACACAGAGAAAGTCGGGGGCTACCCATTCATGCTCGACGGCAAACATCTTTCCGGTTCTACCAAAACCGGTCGCCACCTCATCACAAATGAGGAACGCTCCATGCTGATCACACAATTTTCTGACATGGGTGAGAAATCCTGGGGGCGCCAAACGCATCCCCGAGGCCCCTTGAATCATCGGCTCGACGACACAGGCTGCAATTTGTCCGGAATATTTTTGAAACAACTCTGTCGCCGCTTCAAAAGAGAAATTGGGAATTTGAAAAGAATTAAACAGCAATGGACGAAACAATTGATGAAAGAGATCAATCCCACCAACACTCACCGAGCCGATCGTATCCCCGTGATACGCCTCTTGGAGGGTAATAAAATTCACCTTCTTTGCATGTTCACCCCCTTGTTGTTGCCAGTATTGGAACGCCATCTTGAGCGCCACTTCAACCGAGGTCGAACCATTGTCGGAATAAAAAACTTTGGAGAGATTTTTAGGGGCAATCTGAAGTAATTTTTCAGCGAGTAAAATGGAAGGAACGTTACCTACACCCAGCAATGTGGAATGCGCCACTTTCTGCAACTGATCTTGGATCGCTTGGTCTAACTCTTTTTTCTGATGCCCGTGGACATTGACCCAGAGAGAGGAAACTCCATCGATATAACGATTGCCTTCGATGTCGTAGAGATAGCATCCTTCGCCACGTTCCACGATCAATGGATCTTCCGCCATGTATTCTTGCATCTGAGTAAAAGGATGCCAGACAATTTCTCGATCCAAATCTTTTAGATTTTTATTCCGCATTCCAACGCCTCGACTAATCTGGAAATATCTTCTTGGGTATGAGTCGACATCAACGTCACTCGAAGTCTTGCTGTCCCCTCCGGCACTGTCGGTGGCCGAATCGCATTCACCCACATCCCTTGCTCAAATAATAACTGACTCAAAGCAACCGCACGTTCCGAGCTTCCCACTACGATTGGAATGATGGGAGAAACAACCTGGATTTGCTGGGTTGGAATTTTTTGCTGAATCTCTTTTCGAAACTGTTTCACACGTTCCCAAAGCAATTTTCTGCGATCGGTGGATTCAGTGACCATCTTTAAAGACTCCAACGACGTTTCGGCAACCGCAGGAGGAAGAGCCGTGGTGTAGATGAAGGAACGGGCCCGATGGATCAGATAATCGATGATGATTTTTGGACCGGCGACATAGGCCCCAAAACAACCGAGCGCTTTGCCCAACGTCCCCATCTGAATGAGACAGTTTCCTAGTTGATTGGAAAGCTGCAATTCTTCC
Organism: bacterium; assembly: GCA_041746775.1. Lineage (GTDB taxonomy): Bacteria > UBA10199 > UBA10199 > DSSB01 > DSSB01 > JBGTGJ01. The sequence goes on along the minus strand of JBGTGJ010000254.1, from coordinate 9,030 downwards.
ACCAACCCTGCTCCATGCTTTCCAAACACTCCGGTCGCATGGGCTTCATCTAGATAGAGGATCGCATGGAATTCTTTCGCTAAATCGGAGATTTCCTGCAATCGACACAAATCTCCATCCATCGAAAAAACAGTTTCCGTGGCGATCAGAAAAATTGAGTTGGGATTTCTTTTGGAATGATAATCTATTAATTTGTTTCTGAGATCCTCGACATCATTGTGGCGATAAATAATACGAGTCGCTTTGGAGAGACGAATCCCATCGATCATCGAGGCGTGATTCAGTTCATCGGAAAAGATGACATCCCCTTCACGCACGAGGGAACTCAATGCTCCGAGATTCGCGTGATAGCCGGAATTAAATAACAGCGCCGCTTCAGTCCCTTTAAATTCCGCCAATGCCCGCTCTAGCTGATGGAACGGTGACATTGAACCATTGATCAAGCGAGAGGCGCCGGAACCAACTCCATACTTTTCTAGTCCTCGCTTGAAAGCGATTCGAAGTTCTTCCGATTCAGCAAAACCTAAATAATTGTTGGAAGAAAAATTAAGATATTCTTTTCCCTGATGATGAAGAATTCTACCTTGTGGACCTGAAATTTCGCGAAGTATGCGGAGATTTCCTGAAGAAACAATCTTATCTAGTTCGGTTTGATATCTTTCTAACGACATGAAGACTGAAGCTTTTCTTTTTTACGATGAGGACTAACGGGAACCAACCCTAGACGACGAATCAAATCAAGATCGGATTCAGGATTGCGCCCGCGGGTGGTAAGATAATTTCCCAGCATCGTTCCACTCGCCCCCGCATCAAACATCTTCTCCTGCCACTCCTGCATATTGACTTCTCTTCCGCCACACACAAACAGCTCTTTGTCGGGCATGGCCAAACGCATCACCGCAATAATTTTCAGACAATCGAGCGGAGTGAGATCATGTTTATCGGCGAGAGGAGTTCCCGGGCGAGGATTGAGAAAATTAATGGGAATGGAATCAGGGTCGATCTCTTTGAGTTGAAAAATAAATTCAATCCTTTGCTCCAAACTCTCCCCCATCCCAAAGATTCCGCCACAACAAACTTGAAATCCAAGCTCCTTGGCTGTCTTCACCGTCTCCACCTCTTCTTCCCAAGTATGCGAAGTGACAATGTTGGGAAAATAGGATCGAGCGGTCTCAATATTGTGATGAAGGTTGATCATCCCCGCCTCTTTTAAACGAAGGAGATCTTCACGACTCATCAACCCCAGCGAAGCGCAAGTCTCCATCTGCGTCTCCTGCCGAATCTTGGTGATCGCATCGACCATCGTATCTAGCTCTTTTTCTTTGGTCATCCCACGACCACTCGTGACGATGGAGAATTCCGTCGCACCGAACGATTCGGCCTCCTTCGCTTTCTCAAAAATTTTTTCGGAAGACATCAGCGAATAAACCGGAGCAGCAGCCCCCTTGTAGGAATTGGATTGGGAACAGAAAGAACAATTTTCGACACAGGCCCCACTCTTCGCGTTGACGATGGAACAAAAACTGACCTCATTGCCAAACGCCTTTTCGCGAAGTTCTTTCGCCAATGGCATGATCTTTTGGAAGAATTCTAATTCTTCCATGAGGAGAATTTCTTTGGCTTGTTCGGGAGTAATTCCGCCTTGATGCATGAAGGTGACCTACCCTCCCACTTTTTCTTTTGCAATCAGCTTTTGTTCTTCAAGCAGCCCGATGGAGATAGCGTCTTGCTTCGTAGAGATCGTAAGTGGTTTGAAGATTCATCCAAAATTCTGGAGTGGTTTTTAACACTTTTGCCAGAAGAAGTGCGGTTTCTGCGGTAATCCCTCGTTTCCCATTAATGATGGTATTTAGCCTTTGAAGGGGGATTTTCATTTTCTTTGCTAGCTGAACTTGGGACAGCTTTCTGGGTTCTAGGAACTCATAATATAAAATATCTCCCGGATGAGAGGGACGGCGATGGGTGGGTATCATAAAATCTCCTCTTAATGGTAATCTACAATCTGCACTTCAGACGCAGAACCATGTTCAAACTTAAAGATTACTCGATATTGATCACTAATCCGAATCGAATATTTTCCTTTCAAATCCCCTCCAAGCTTCTCAAGCCGATTTCCAGGCGGATCTATTAAGTCCTTCACATCATGGGCACCATTCAATCGATCAAGTTTTCTTGCGGCTAACGACCAAATATCTTTCGGAATTTTGCGAGCGACTTTAGTATTTTTGCCATGGTAAATATCTTCTGTCGTCGCATCCGCAAAATTAAGAATCACATTCTATGATTATCATATTAACGGTAAGTGTGCAAGAGATGGAGAAGATTTTGATCTGATAGCAAGCGACCCGCGATTGAAAAAGTGGACCTGTTGGCAGTAAAGCTTCCGGGATAAGTAAGGATTAAAACCCAGGCACCATAGACCAATTACGACAATACCAAGTCAACCCTTCGATGAGTTGATTAATAGATTTACCTGCTTGTGTCTCCATCACGTTTGCTTCAACATGGAGTTTCCATCCAGCATTTCCACGATGGTCCTGGTATGCCGGAACTTCCTGCTTAAGTTTTCCAATATCAGCATCGGTAGAAAACACCCCTGAATCTCGCGGCTCAAAGATTTTAACGATCCCAATATATTTACCTGAAATTGCGAGATATAAATCTCCCTTTCCTACAATTCCGTCCCCATTATCGAGATAAATAGAATTAATATCAGAAGGCCAATTTGGATTTAATGGAATATCTTTGTGCTTCAGGACCCTCCCCCAACCTTTACGTTGTATCACTGAAAAGCTTGTATAACCTTGAGCGGCCAATCTGGCATCGTCTTCTTTAAAAAGAGATAAATCACACATTTTAAAATTCTTCTTCAGAGCAGGCTCCTGGACTAACTTTTCTAGCGTAATAAAGCCGTCCTGTTTACCATCCAAAACATCTAGCTCTTGAGCACTTTTTCCTAAAGTTTTCGTCAAAAGTTGGGCAAGTTCGGAATTTGTAGAAATAGTTGTGTAACCCATAATTGATTCTCCCTATAAAATGGGGGTTTTAACTGATATAAACCACTATCGATAATAAGCTTAAAAAGTTGTGCGGTTTTTCTACTTCTACAGAAAGGTTTAATGAATCCAGAAAAATAATTTGATCAGCCTGTTAACTCTCAAAAAACCACATTATTTGACTTCCCTTTCAAAATCCCCTAACTACTCCGCGCATGCCACGAAAAGTAAAGATCACCCGCAACACCAAAGAGACCCAAATCACAGTGGAACTTAATATTGATGGAACCGGGAAATACAAGGTCGATACCCCCATCCCGTTTCTCAACCACATGATGGAGGCGTTTGCCAAACATGGCCTCTTTGACCTGACCCTTAAAGCCAAAGGGGATGTTCATATCGACTTTCATCACACGGTCGAAGATGTTGGCATCGCGATTGGCGAGGCATTTAAAAAAGGTTTAGGGGATAAAAAAGGGGTGCGACGATACGGCCACTTTACTTTGCCGATGGATGAAGTGCTCACCACTGCTGCGGTCGATTTTTCCGGGCGCCCCTGCATGATTTACAAGTCCGGATTAAAATCGGGACGCATCGGAAATTTTGATGTCGAACTGGTCCCCGAATGGTTCCAAGGCTTTACCAACGCCGCCCAAATCAACCTGCACCTTCAGGTCTGGTACGGCCGCAACAAGCATCATATAGTAGAGTCGATGTTTAAAGCATTTGCCAAGGCGGTCGATATGGCGACAAGTCTTGACCCTCGAGTGAAGGGAATTCCATCTACTAAAGGAACATTGTAAGTTATCATGATTTCCATCCTCAACTACGACATGGGAAATCTCCGCAGCGTCTCCAAGGCGCTAGAAGAAGTCGGAGCCAACTGCACGATCACTCGAGATCCCGAACAAGTTGCAAAATCGGATAAACTGGTCGTCCCAGGAGTCGGGGCGTTCAAAGATTGTATTGAAAATTTGAAAAGCTTTGGGCTGCTCGACGCCATTCAATCTTTTGTAAAATCAGGAAAGCCTTATTTAGGAATTTGTCTCGGCATGCAACTCTTGATGAGTGAGAGTGAAGAAGGGGGAATTTATCCTGGTTTGAATTTGATCAAAGGACGTGTCGTTCGCTTCCCTCATGAATTAAATTTAAAAGTCCCGCACATGGGATGGAATACTTTGAAAGTGAATCCGGAGAGCCAACTATTAAATAAGTTACCGAAAGATCCTTACGTCTATTTCGTGCACAGTTATTACGTGGTTCCGGAAAAACCAAAAAAAGTGACCGCCGCGACGACCGATTACGGCATGGAGTTTGTCAGCTCGATCGAACATGACAATATCTTCGGCACCCAATTTCACCCCGAGAAATCCCAAAAGATTGGGCTCTCGATCTTAAAACGATTTGTGGAAATGTGATGATCCTTTATCCCGCCATCGATCTTAAAGATCAAAAAGTAGTTCGTCTAATTCAAGGAGACTACAACCAGGTGACCGTCTATTCAGACGATCCGGTTTCCATGGCAAAAAAATGGGCCGATGAAGGGGCGCAGTGGTTACACCTCGTTGATTTGGACGCTGCCAAAACAGGGCAGCCAGCTCATCAAAAGGTAATTGAGAAAATTGCTCATGAAGTTCAGGTAAAAATTCAGATCGGTGGTGGAGTTCGTAGCTTGGAAACCGCACAAGAATATCTTAACTCTGGAGTTAGTCGTGTAGTTGTAGGGACCAAAGCGGTCTCAGATCGAAATTTTTTAGAAGAACTAGGAAAAAAATGTTCAGGAAAAATCGCCCTGGGGCTTGATACCAAGCAGGGGAAGATTGCTGTCTCCGGTTGGCTAGAATCGACCGATCAATCGATCGAAGATTTTTTATCGAAAGCACCTTTATCCGGCATAGGTCCCCTAATCTTCACGGACATCGCCCGAGATGGTATGCTCAAGGGCCCCAATTTAGAGGCTCTCCTTCAAGTGCTAAATGCAACGACGTTGGAAGTCATCGCCTCCGGTGGAGTTTCCTCACTTGAAGACATTCAAAAATTAAAGGAACTAAAACATCCGAGACTCGATGGAGTGATTATTGGGAAGGCGTTGTACGAAGGAAAGTTTACTTTGAAGGAAGCGCTCGATGTTAACTAAACGACTCATTCCCTGCCTCGACGTCAAAGACGGCCGAGTCGTGAAAGGGACCAAATTTTTAGATTTAGTGGATGCTGGAGATCCTGTCGCCGCGGCGGAAGAGTATGAGCGGCAAGGGGCGGATGAATTGACCTTTCTCGACATCACCGCAAGTTCGGATAATCGAAATATTATTTTGGATGTCGTTAAAAAAACTGCCGAAAAATGTTTCATGCCGCTGACGGTTGGTGGCGGAGTTCGAACGATCGAGGATATTCGAAAGTTACTGCACGCTGGCGCCGATAAAGTTTCGATCAATACCGCCGCTGTGACAAATCCGGAATTCGTCCAACAAGCGGCAGAAAAATTTGGCAGCCAATGCATTGTTGTCGCCGTCGATGCCAAACGCTCTCTCGATAGTTGGGAGGTCTTCACCCATGGCGGGAGGACCCCGACGGGGTTGGATGCCCCACTCTGGTGTCACAAGATGGAAAAGTTGGGGGCAGGAGAAATCTTGCTCACCAGCATGGATCGAGATGGAACCAAAGCAGGTTATGATTTAGAACTTTTGCAAGAGGTGGCCAAACATGTCACCATTCCGGTGATTGCTTCAGGAGGGGTGGGAAATTTGGAGCATATCTACGAAGGGTTTGTTGAAGGGAAAGCCGACGGGGCACTTGCCGCCTCGATCTTTCACTTCAAACAGCTTACGGTCGGAGATGTAAAAAAATTCTTAAAAGAAAAAGGGGTCCCTGTTCGCCTATGAGCCAATATCAAAAAATCTTAGACCAATTAAAGTTTGACGACAAAGGATTGATCCCTGCCATCATTCAAGATGCCGAAAATGGAGAGATTCTGATGTTCGCCTTCATGAACCGGGAATCGGTCGAAAAAACCTTAGAAACCAAACTCGCCACCTACTGGTCCCGCTCCAGAAAAAAACTCTGGGTCAAAGGGGAAAGCAGTGGTCATACCCAAGAAGTCAAAGAGGTCTCCTTCGACTGCGACAACGACTGCCTTCTGATTAAAATCAAACAGAATGTCGCCGCCTGCCATACCGGTTTTCGCAGCTGCTTTTTCAATAAAATTGAAGGATCTGAGGTGAAAACGGTGGGGGAAAAGATGTTTGAAGAGGAAAAGGTCTACAAATAGTCGGCACCTGGATTTCACCTTGACACCCCCCCTTTAACACAATTATAGCCAGCCCCCTGTTTTAATTTTACATTTAAAAAAGAGGTCTTATGCCTGGAGTACAAATCCGAGAAGGTGAATCGTTCGAAGCCGCCATGCGCCGCTTCAAAAAACAATGTGAAAAGGCCGGCATTCTAGCCGAAGTCCGCAAGCGCGAACATTACGAAAAACCCAGCATCAAGCGCAAAAAGAAATCAATCGCCGCCAGAAAACGATCCACCAAGCGCTATCCAAGTTACTAGGTCGGTTCGAGGAATTCTTTTTAAAAATTATTTCGACTTTTCACTCTCACTTTTCACATGACTCTATACCAAGAAATAGAAAATCAATTAAAGGATGCCATGCGGTCGCAAGACAAAGACCGGTTAATGGCCCTCCGCAACATCAAATCTAATCTTAAAAATAAAGCGATTGATCTTCGACGCGACCTCACTGACGAAGAAGTCGTCACTGCACTTTCGACCCTTGTCAAACAACGCAAAGAGAGTATTGAATCATTCGAAAAAGGGGGACGACAAGATTTAGTTGAAAAAGAGCAAGCCGAACTCAAAGTGATTCAAGAGTTCATGCCCCAACCGCTCAGTGAAGCGGATCTAGAAAAGCTGATCCGAGAAACCATCCAAGAAACTGGCGCCAGTGGCCCCAAAGATATGGGGAAGGTGATGAAGGCGTTGACACCGAAGACGATGGGGAAAGCGGATGGAAAAGTGGTGAGTGAAAAGGTTAAGGCGTTGTTGGGTTCTTAATTTTGAAATTCTAAAATTCCCTTAGGAGGCTTCCTCTTGTTTTCTGAAGAACAACTTGCAGAACTTCGAGAGCGAATTCCAATCTTCGAACTAGTCAGCGAATACGTCCAACTAAAAAAATCCGGCAAAAACTTCAAAGGGGTCTGCCCTTTCCACCAAGAAAAAACCCCCTCCTTCATGGTCAGCCCTGACCGAGACATCTTTCACTGCTTCGGTTGTGCCACAGGAGGAAACCAGTATCACTTCTTGATGAAGATCGACTCCCTCTCCTTCCCTGAAGCGGTGGAAAGACTGGCGGAAAAGGCGGGGGTCCAACTCAAATTTTCAAAAGGGGAATCCCCTTCCATCTCCGGAAAAGCTCGCGAAGACCTGCTAGAACTGCATCGCCAGGCTGCCTGGTATTACCACTGCCTGCTGCTAAAAACCGATCGGGAAAGTGAGGTCTGGAATTACCTCAACGGCCGAGAGCTCTCCGAAGAACTCATCAAAAAATTTCACGTTGGCTTTTGTCCCACCACCGATTCTGGGTTGAGAGCTCACCTCACCAAAAAAGGATTTACAAATGAGCTGATCGAATCGGCCTCGTTTTATCGTGGTCCGCGAGAGTTCTTTAATGGCCGAATCCTCTTTCCCATCTTTCGGCAGGATAAAAAGGTGGTTGGGATAGGGGGAAGAGTTTTTCAAGAGCGGGATTCTCGACCAAAATATCTCAATAGCCCCGAATCTTCGCTGTTCAAAAAAGGGGAATTATTCTATGGTCTCCACCTAGCAAAATCCGAAATTCGAAAGAATAACCAAGTCTTAGTGGTCGAAGGCTATTTAGATGTCATTACCCTTCATGGCCATGGCTTTGCCGAAGCGGTCGCTCCACTCGGGACCGCCCTGACAAATTTTCAGGCCAAAACCTTGCAAAGATGGGGGGCCGACATCACTTTGTTATTTGATCAAGATAACGCAGGAGAAGCAGCTAGTTTTAAGGCGCTTGAGATACTTTTGACCCAAGGGGTGATCCCTTCTCAAGTAGAACTTCCGAATGGAGAAGACCCTGATTCGTTTTTAAGGAAATCGGGAAGTTTGGCTTTTGAAAAAAAGTTGAAAGAAAAGCGAAACCTTCTGCAAGGGATGATCGATCAATGGTCGAGTACCGCTACACAAAAAGGGGGATCACTCGAAAATCGTGGAAAATTGGCGCAAAGAGCACTTGATTTGATTGAAAAAATCCCTGACTTTCTGGTGCAAAACCTCTACCGACAGCAAGTGGCCGATGCTTTTGATCTTCCCGAGGAGTGGGTGAAGCGAAGAAAATCACAAAAAAAGGCAGAATTTTTCACTCAAAGTAAGCAACAAAATCGGTGGTTACCCGAAGAAGAAATTATCCTGGAAATTTGGCTGAAATTTCCCTCGCTGCGGCAAGAAATCATGAAGCAAATGCAACCGGAAGATTTCTTGAGCGAAGAGCTCATCCCGTTGTCCAAAGGGTTTTGGCAGAAGTCACTGGAAAGCCCCGAGGCAACCCCGGCGTTTTTCTTTGATCATGTGCCGGAAGATTTAATTAATCATCTTAGCAAGTTGGCCATTCGGACCGAGGGGATGGAAGATTTATCAATGGCAAAAAAGAGCTTGCCACAAGCTCTGCTGCGTTTAAAAGAGCGTCGGCTTAAACAAGATTTAAGAGGATTCCGTCGTAACCAACAAAACGAGGAAGTCGGGTTAATCTTACAAAAAGTTCAGGCATTATCTGAGGTCTTAAAAAATAAAGAGAGGGTTTATGGCGAAAGAAAAAACTAACGAGATTCAGGGGCTCATCGAATTGGGAAAAGAGCGTGGGTTTTTGACCTATGAAGATATCAATGAGGCCTTGCCCGAAAATGTCTTATCGGCCGACCAAATCGATGACGTATTAAGTGTATTTGATGACCTCGATATTGGGATCGTCGAAAAAGAGGAGGACACCAAGGGTCTCCCTGTCAAAAAGAAAAAA
>JBGTGJ010000253.1:0-3628 GCA_041746775.1 bacterium | reverse complement strand
ACGCGTTTATCAAGGTCATTGAAGAAGCGGGTGCCAACAACGAAGCTTGGATCAAAGAGGGAAAGCTCGAAGAGGGTCTCAAAAAACTCGATGAAGAGACTCAATTTATCCTCAACAAGCAACTGATTCTTCCTAAGCTTCACCAAGTCTTCTCGATGAAAGACACCACGGTCGAGGAAAAGACTGCCAAGTACAAGGCAGTCATAGAACTGGCACAGTCAGAACTTGGTACACTCGATTTTGGCACCGGGAATGTGAATCGACGGGATATCTGGAATATCTGGAATTTAGGGGGACGAAACAACCGTCATTTCGCACTCACTCTCCTGGTAAATTATAGCCAAGTGGTCAAAGCGGGGGAGATCAAGACCGGAGATCCCAAAATTGATAAGGTTCCCAGTGCTTACTTACTCAGCATGAACTTTACCATCGAAAGTGGTGGAATGGCTGGAAAAGGGGGGGGAAGCATTGCCAATATCATCTTATCAGCCGTCACTTTTGGGGGTATTGAATACAAAGCCTGGGACGACTATTCCAAATCAAGAATCATCAGAGATCTCGGTAATACTGCCGCCATGGCGATCGGACTTTTCAAAGTAGGCGGCCCTCTATATCGCGGCCGGGAACATGCAGGTACCTTAGGATGGCTTCGAGAGGGGAATGCCTTTAGCACTTGGTGGAAAAATGCATCCTTTAGGCTGGGAGAATGGAAAAACTTACAAGGATTGCTCCCCTGGAAATGGCATCGCCCCGCAAACCCCTTCACCGGCGAAAAATCTCTCATCCCTGAACCTAACCTAGGAGCCAATTGGAAACCATTTGCTGGCTGGGATGTTGCGAGACGTGCTCGCAGAGTTGAGCGACACCAGAGATATTTTAATGATGGCGTTCAGCCACTGGGTGTAAAAATAACAGAACCGAAAGTCCAACAGACACTGGGGGTGGCGAAAGTAAAACCACAAGAAGCAAAAGTGATAGGCCAGCAATTGAAACCCGATGGGACACCTGCATTAAAACCCGATGGAAAACCAGATCTAGTATATGCTCTTTTGGATTCAAGCCGACTTCCACCACATGGCAAACTCACTGCGGATCGAACTGCCCTCTTGGATAAGATAAAGACAACCCCTTCAGATGCAGCAAACACAGGTGGTTTAATAGGTCGATATAGAAAATGGAGCCAAGCAAGATTAGAAAAACATCGGAAGAAAATGATCAAGGCTCGAGAAGAACAAAGAAAGCTCGCTGAAGAAAATCCCGAATTGGCTGCACAGAGCCGAGCGGCCAAACGAGCGGGATTGCAGAAAATGTGGGTAGGTTTAAAAGCGTTCTTGGCCGTCGGTTTCTCCTCAGTGGCCAACGATTATTATTTAAACAAAGAGAAAAAATCAGGCCATACCAGAAACCAAGTCGACCTGACTCGTCTGCCCGATCCTACCGAGGCAGATCCACCACCAGCCGTAGAAAAGAAATAATTTCATACCCACACACCCCCTAGTAGCCTGGGTTCTTTCAGAACCTGGGCTATTTTTTTGCGCAACTTTCTTCAAATTCTGCCGATAAATCAGGTAACTAGGGGGGTTAAGCATGTCGGGAAAAACCATTCTGCCAAAGTCACTGGATATCTTCCAAAAGCAATGCACACAGGCGTTAGGCTCTTCAATCGATCTCACCCAAGCCAAGGTATCAGACCAAATTCATGAGAAGGGGAAATTCACCATCCTCTATGAAGAACCGGCCAAAGATCTCTTCTGCTCCATGGATGTCGATTTTAATTACCATGATGCGGTGATGTATGTCGGTTCGCCAACCACCGAAAAAGCACGTCCGATCTCTGCTTGGCAAATGGAAGATGCCTGCTCGGTAGCCAAAATAGCGACCGGAAATGATTTGAAATTTCCATGTCAGGATGGGGTCGTCGATGTAAAAATTTTAGACGTAATCCAAAAAGATTCTATTAAAAAACTCACCCAAAAATGTGTCGAGCTTTTCGATCAATTTAGTCTTTATCATTATCAAAAAAAATTAGGTTATAAAATTAATTCCAAAAGATGGTGGTTTCAACCACCTAAGACTTTAGATGAAATTTATCCCCTCATTTATACTAATCGTAATGCTAATTTTTTCTGCGAAGGGGCGGTTAATCTCAACAAACATTTAATCGGGGTACGGCACGGAAAATTAGATGAGATCAATGCCACGGAGCTACCCAATGACGATATTGAAATGACCGATGCTTGTTCTCTCACCCGCGAACTGATGAAAGGGACGGAACTGGCCAAAGAAGTCACCTGCCAAGATCGAACTCAGGGAGAACGAACGGCGATCAAGGGATTGGAGTATGGTTTTCAAGCTTTGATGACGGGCGTGTTTTTGTATTCTTTAAAAAAGATGTGGTCAGCTGCCACCAAAAAATATGCCACCCTTCAAGTGATTAAACAATCTACCCAAGAATTGATCAAACGTGGTTTAACAAAAGTGGCAGGGAAAATATTGGCGGTCACCGCAGTGTTAAAGGCAGGAGATTGGATATACTCTAAATTCCAAGAAGATTATGAAAAATCGGTCAACAAACGGGTAGCCGACATGATCTTCTCGGCAAAGATTCATCCGTTAAATAAGTGGGATCTATTGATTGTACCATTTTTAGGAAAGGTACTCATCAATGGATTGCATGAGATATTTCCGGCCACTACCAACAAGATCACGGTAAAAATATATCGAGATCTCAAGTCAAGATTGATTGAGTTTGATCGTATTCAATCGATCAAAGCCAAAAAACTAGTTCTGAGCAAAGTCAGGCGCTTATTAGCAAAAGACTCTTACGGTAGAGTCAATGAAAATGCCCTCAAACTATTACGTCAACCGATGGATAAAGCCCCCCCTGAGCTCAAAAAAGCTCTCGCCAAAGATTTAAATTTAGAAACCAAGTATGTTGAAATGCTGATCTTTCAAATTCAGGACGGTGCTAAATATTTGGTTGAGATCGGTCAAAAACAGAATGATTGGGCACGCCAGGCTTTTAACCAAGACGGAACGTTGATGGCGGGATTGGAATACCGAAAATTAATCAATGAATAAATGTAGGGGCGGGTGAAAATTTAGGCACGAAGTACGTGCCCAAATTTTCACCCGCCCGAATATCCAGGTTAGATCTTTCCTTGTAATAAGAACGCAATAACCAGCGCATAAATGACCAACGATTCGATCAGCGCTAAGGCGATGATCATCGGGGTCTGCAATTTGTTGGCAGCCCCAGGATTGCGTCCAATCCCTTCTAAGGCCGCTGCTGCTGCACGAGATTGACCGAAAGCACCGCCCGCTGCGGCGATCGCGATGGTGAGACCGGCAGACATTGCCAGCACGGAACCGGTATAGCCACCAGCCGCACCCGCTGCCGCTTCGGCATGCTCTTGCGCCCAAAGGACGGCACTAAATAATGCCATGCTAAAAAAGGTGGAGAGGAAGGTTAGTATTTTTCTCATCGTTTGCTCCTGTTTATTTTTCCAGTGGTCTCATCTCGAAATGTGGAATCTTCTAATCGGCAGGTGAATGATACAGCGGAGCGGGGACGCGCCCATGGGGCGCGTGCGGCAATTAAATGCCGCACACCAAAATTTCCTAATGA
>JBGTGJ010000252.1:0-11052 GCA_041746775.1 bacterium | reverse complement strand
TCAGAGATTAAGTGCATCCCTTCAGGATGAAGAGATGTTTGTTTTCCATCGAAATAAAAATCACTCATCTTTCCAGAAGCAAGACGGATGGTTCGCTTTTGGTAAGAAAATTGAAGCAAGAGTTCTTTGAGCCGCTGTTTTTTTTCAGAATTCATGAAGCCCTTGCCTCCAACCACTTTTCGATATCCTTAAAAACTTTTTCTTTTCCAATTTCATTGAAGGTCTCATGATAGAATTTGGGATAAGTCTTAAAAGTTCGATCTTTTATTTTTAATTTTTGAAAGAACTCTTTGCTTCCTTCCAACGAAGTTATTTTGTCCCCAGAACCATGGATAATGAGGCAAGGAATTTTGATTTTCTCAGCTAGCCCCATCACCTCGTTGAGATTTTTTAATATTTCTGTTCCTAAACCTAAGGTGATCTTACGGTTGACTAATTTATCTTTCTTATAATCTCTTACTACCTGCGGATCGCGGGAAATATAGATCGGGTCGATATCGTTAGGAAGGGCAATGGATGGCAGGCATCCAGCTAGAGTAAAAGCAAATTTTTTCTTAATAAAAGAGAGGTCCATTGCAAGCTTCATATTAGGACTCGCTAAGACAGCCCCTAAAACACCCGTGGGATTTTGCGATAAAAAATTACCCAGAATTTGTCCCCCCATCGAGTGCCCGATGATGAAGATGTTTTTCACTTTTTCTTTTTGTTGGACAAATTGGTGAAAGGTTTTGAGATCCTCGACCAATTCAGAAAACTTTTTTACATAACACCTTTTTCCTAAACTCTTGCCATGACCGCGATGATCGTAGCTGTAGACGGCCCATCCCTTCTCCGCGAAATAAGTTCCGACGTGGTCGTAACGACCGGAGTGTTCCGCTAAACCATGAACGATAATAATAACCCCTTTTTTCTTGGTCGGAGTCCAGCTGCGATAGAATAAGGAGATGCCGGTGCTGGAGGGAAAATTTCCTTCATGTTTTTGAATAGTGGTTTTCATAAGGAAGAGTCTATTATAGAAAATGGATCCTGGATTTCTCCAGGATGACAATTAAATGTCAATCAAGAATATTTTTCAATATCCTGCATCAATTCAATCGCTTCATCCTTTGCCTTCGATAATAAAGCGGATGAGGTCGCCGCTCCACCATATTTCCACTGCTCTAATTGCTCTAAGAAATAGGTCGAACGCCGAATCAACACTTGAGGTAAATCTTTTCTCGACAAAAATTCTTCAACCTCCATCGGCGTCAACACACTCCCCTTAATGGAATAGCGATCGGTCAAATAATCTTTAAAAATTTGGCTTATCTTAAAAAATGGTTCTTTTTCTGAATTAAAGCTGACTCCCCCCAACTGTTTTTTGGCTTTGCGAAAGGCGCGACTCTTTTTTCTTTCCGCAGCTCGGATCGGACTTTTCCCCTGCCATTTTCTAATCAGCAGCAGAATGAGGTAAGCCAGTACAACAACACCAAGAATTCCCCAAAAAATACCACTCTTAAGGATCGGAATTATTTTTTCGTAATATTTTTGAACCGAAGGGAGCTCCACCACTTTAGGTGCCGCTGCGGGAGCTTTGATACCGGTCGAAACAATCTTTTCCTCCTCTTTTTTCCCGCTGATACTCGCTTGAAAAGGAGAGGTCGATAGCTTTTCATAACTTTTACTCTGTGGATTAAAATAACTCATCTCCAGGGGCGAAACAGTCACCTCTCCCGCTTTTTCCGCAACTAAGGCAAAGCTAAAACTTTTTTTCCCTGACACTCCCTCATTATTTTTCTTAAGCTCCACCTCCGGTTTTGAGGGATAGACCTTGAACGAATCTTGAAGTTTTAATGCGGGAAGATTCGCCGCTTGAATATTTCCTTTCCCTTTCAGATCTATCTTTAAATAGGTGGTATCTCCGACATTGAGTTGATGAGAACTTAGTGAACTTTCCAAAGTATATGCACCGATCAATCCGGTAAAATCAGCGGGGGGCGGAGGAAGCTCTTTCACATCGACCGTCGCAGAATTTGCCTTAAATGTTTTCGGTTTGCTGGAAGCTCGCATCCCAAAAAACGGGTCTTGATCGAAAGGGGAAAAACGCATCGGCACCGGTACTCTCCCCGTCACCGTTGATTCACCGGTCTCTAATTTTCCAACCTTCGTAGGAAAAAGGGCAAATTTCCATTCATTGACGGCATATCTCCTCCCCTGCAACTCGACTTCGTACTTTCGCTCTTTAAATAATTCTTCTGAAATAAAATCTTTAAACTCCGGCAAGGTAAGTTGCGCATCTTGGATACTAACAGAACTATAGAGACGAAAAGTGAACAATACCTGCTCGCCGACGTACGCCTCTTTTTTGTCGAAGTCTGCCGTTAAAAAAACATTCCCTCGTTGATCAACCGACGGTTGGTTTGGATCGGATCTATGAGGAATGGGAAATGGGAAATTGGGGAAGGACCCTTGTGGCCCTGAAGAAGATCCTGGCAATGGCGTGTAAGTATCCCCTTTCGTTCCCTCGACCACTTTGACTCGTATCGGCGCTGCGGTGTACTCCTTCCCTTCGATATGCACTTTGATCGGGCCAATGAAATACTCACCCACATTTCGTGGCGATAAAACATAAGAGAAGGTCTTGGTGAGACTCATCACCCCATTGACCACTTCGACAGAACTTCCACTGGACCGCCCCACCACATCGAAATGTCCGAGCGCAGGAATATCTGGACTGGAAAGGGCTCCGCCCCCTTCGATCTCTATTTGGAGACTTAAAGTCTCATCAACAGGAACGGTGTCGCGATCGACATAGGCTTGGATGGAAGGTTCTGCGGCCCAGGAGGTGGAACTTACGAAAAGCAGGAAGAGAAGAACGACCCTCTTTAACAAAAACGATTTTCGATGTCCGATGTTCGATGTCCGATCCATTACCAATCCTTCCCCGGCGTTCTCGATTTCCCCAATGTCTCTTTCATCTGCTTCTTTCGAATCTCATTACTATAATCCTGAATATTCTCCAACCAACGTTCCCCCTCCTCTTGGCTAGGGGTCTTCGGCTGTGCTTGGGCTTTTTGAGGTCTCTTTTCTTCTTGATTCGAAGGAGGGTTTCCCCCTTGCGCCTCTAACTTTCCTTCCAGATTTTTCTTTTCTCCAGGTGGTTGATTCGGTTGTCCCTCCCCTTTTTGTTCCTCAGGCTTCTGCGGAGTTTGGGAATTTTGAGGCGAAGCAGGCTGCTTTTGCTCTTGAGGTTTCTGAGTTGAATCTTTTTGTTCAGGAGACTGTTGAGCGTTCTCTTGCTCCTTCCCCTGATCCTGAGGTTTCGGAGCGGAACCTTCTTGTTTTTGATCCGAAGGCTTTTGTCCTGTGTCCGAAGGTTTTTGTTCTTGCGAATTCGACTCCGATTTCCCCTGCTGGTCACTTTCCGATTTTCCCTTGTTATCTTGTGGTGATTCTCCCGGCTGCTGTTGAGAAGGAGGGGGTTGCATCTGTTTTTTAACAAATTCGAGATTTAACCTAGCCTCTTCGTCTTGCGGATTTATTTTGAGCGCCTGTTCATAAGCTTCCATCGATTCCTGAGGTCGATTCAAACGAAAAAGAGTATTACCCAAATTATATAAGCTTTTCTCTTTTAATTCGGAATCGTTACTTTTCGCCGCCTGCTTAAAACTTTCCTCAGCTTGCGAATACTTTTCCCCTCGGTATTGTGCTGTTCCCAGATTGAAGTAGTTTTCTGCTGCTGGTTCATTTTTCAGAACCTTTTCAAAATTTTGAATCGATTTGGAGTAGTCTTCTTTTTGATACGCCCTCCTCCCCTGATAATCCTGCCAGAGTGATCCAACCCCTTCTGCAGAATATCCGCGAGTGGAAAAACCAAATATAAGCATGAATGTGAAAATGAAACCCAACGACCGCTTCATGATTTTTCTCGCACTCCTTGTAGAAATAAAAACCTTTCTAACACTAAACCCAATAACGCCACCCCCAGTGGCCAATAATATCGACTTTGATAAATCCTTTTCGTAGAAGACTTGAGTTCCTCGAGATTTTCGGAACGACGAATCCCGTTCAAATAAAGCTGCTTTAGATCATCATCCGAGCTGACCGACCTGACATAGGCACCATGAGTGGTGAGAGCTAGTTGCTGCAGGGCCGATTCTTCAAGTTTTGAGGTGACGACTTGCCCGGTTTCATCGGTCTTAAATCCCCCTTGGGATTCTGGAATCGGAGCCCCCTCCGGCTTTCCGATCCCCAACACAAAAACCCTCACCAGTTTTTTTTCTAAATCTTTAGCGACCTGATCTAACCTTTCACTATGATCTTCTCCATCGGTGATGACTAAAATAGAATGATTCTCTCCACCTTCTCCAAACGATTTTAAAGCCAGTTGGAGAGCCCCTGCTAGATCGGTCCCCTGCACTGGAATCGTCTCGGTGCTGAGCTCATCGACAAAAATTTGCAAAATACCATAATCGAGCGTCAGGGGAGCCAACAGAAAACTTCTCCCCGCAAACGCGATTAAGCCGACCCTATCCCCGGCGAGCATATCAATGAGATCTTTAAATTTGCGCCGAGCCCTTTCTAGCCGAGCGGGGGAAACATCTTGGGCTAGCATCGAATTGGAAACATCGAAAAGAATCATTAAATCCCCACCGCGACGGGAAACTTCCTCTTCTTGATACCCCCACTGTGGCTCCATCAGTGCAAAAACTAAGAAAATAAACGCAAGAATTTTGAGAATATGTCTCGCCCACGAATGGTTTTTACCCGATTCAATGACTATTTTAGGGCGCAACGAGGAGTCCGCTAGATCTCGCCAAGCCCGCTTTTTACGATAGAACTCATAGCCGACCAAAAGGATCCAAGGAATCAGGAGGAAAAAAAGATAGGCGTATTCGGAATGATGAAAGCGCATTATTCCAGCCTCCTTAACAACGTCGCTCCTAACAAGATCTCAAGTAGTAATAAACCTAAGGCAGGGAACAGGAGATAAGGGAACCATTCATCATAATGTTCATAGTGCTTCACTTTAACGATGGTCTTCTCTAGTTTGGCGATCTCTTGATAAATCTCTCGTAATTTTTCGGAGTCGGTGGCGAAATAATATTTTCCTGAAGTCACCTCGGCGATCTTTCTCAAGGTCTCTTCATCCATATCCAGATCGACGTAAACCAATTGCGTTCCAAAAAAACCTCGCTGCGGAAAAGGAACTGGCCCCTTCGTTCCAATCCCAATGGTATAAACTCGGATGCCAAAACTTTTCGCAATCTCAGCCGCCTTTTCAGGCGCAATCGTTCCGGCATTGTTTCTTCCATCAGTAAGCAAAACGACGACTTTGGATTTACTGGGAAGATCTTTTAATCTTTTCACTGCTAAAGCCAACCCATCTCCAATCGCCGTCGCATCCCCAGCAATTCCAATGGAGATATGATCTAAAAATTGGATGAGGACATCATAATCGAGCGTCAGCGGACATTGTGTGTAGGCCTTATCTCCAAAAATAATCATTCCGATCCGATTACTTTGTTGTTGCTGGATAAACTCGGTGACCACTTTTTTGACGACCGTCAGTCGGTTCACCATCTCCCCATTGAGCCGAAAATCCATCCCCGCCATACTTCCCGAGGTGTCGAGCACGAGCACGATGTCGACCCCTTCACTGGAGATTTCGGTTTCTTTATTCCCCCACTGCGGACGAGCTAATGCCACAATAAAAAGGATGATAATGAAAAAGGGAAGCAGCTCATGAAGTTTGATCCAAAAACGATCGCTTGAACGCCACACTCCATGAAGGGGGGAATAAAAAGGGAATTTAATTTTAGAACGAGACGAGACGCGCCAGCTCCTCCACACTCCAAACAGAGGAAGCAGCAGCAATAAAAACATCCACGGATAATGAAATCGAAACATCTATCCTGACACCTTTTGCAGCTGAAGGGCCTGCTCTGCCAGCTGGCGCCGACGTTCGGCGATTTTAGTCATCCAGGCACGGCAAACCCGGTAGCTATGAAAAACTTTTTCTTTTGTAGGAATGAGCTTGGCAAATTTGGCGAGATCCGCAACCTGCAAAAGTTGCATCGCTTCATTCACCTCTTGTGCAATCAATTCGGAAACTGCCTTAAGCCTCGGCTTCAACTCTTCTAACGTCGCCTCTTTCGTCACCACCCCTAACTCTGCTTCCAAAAAATCCCTAAAGATTTCCGAAAGGGCAAAATAGAATTCTCGAATTCTGCCCTCTTCGATCCACTTCTGTTGAATCATCTCTTCTAATCGTCCAATCCCTTTCTCTAAAGGAGTTAATGGAGGAACCATTTTTCTTCGTTCTTTTCTCCGCTGCCACCAACGATAAGCGAGATAAAGCAGAAGAAATAAGAGAAGAGAAACCAACAAAATCCATACCCATCTCAAATCCCAAATAACAGGATTACGGATGTCTAAGATGTCGGTCATCTCTTCGAGTTTTGGAAGTGGGGAATTTATTGTTTCTTCTCCCTCATCTTAAAAAACTCCATCAGAGGATTGATATAATCCTCACTCTGATTCAACAAAAGACTATCCACTCCAACCGATCGAAAGATCTTTTTTGGTCTCTGCAGAATCTCTTGCGACCTTTTTTCGTAATCCTTTCTTAAACGGGAAGTCGTATGCACCCAACCCCCTTCTCCAGTTTCGGGATCCTTTAAATAAACCCAACCAACTGAAGGGAGTTTCTGTTCTGCTGGATCAAACAGTTGCATACAAACGAGATCATGCTTCGCCTTGGCAACGGCCAGTGCCCGTTCGTAACCTTGATCGATAAAGTCCGAGATCAAAAAGCAGATCGAACGGCGATGCAACATTTTGGCAAGAAATTCGAGGGGGGCATGAAGATTGGTATTTGTTCGGGTTGGCTTGAAGGTGAGAAGCTCTTGAATCACTCGCGAAACATGCCCTCTCCCTTTTTTCAGCGGGACATATCTTTCAACTCGATCGGTAAAAAGGATCAATCCAACTTTATCATTACTTTTAATGGCAGCATACGCCAGGACCGCCGCCAACTCGATGGCGGTTTCTCGTTTTAATCGACTACGTGTTCCAAAATCGAGTGTCGCTGACATATCCACAAGCAGCATCACCGCCATCTCCCGTTCCTCTCGGTAAACCTTCACGAACGGCCGACCCATCCGCGCCGTTACATTCCAATCAATCGATCGAATATCATCCCCCGGCGAATACTCCCGCACCTCTTCAAACTCCATCCCACGCCCACGAAACGCACTTTCGTATTCTCCGGCAAACATTTCGTTGGCGAGATAGTTTGTCTTGAGTGCGATTTTTTTAATTTTTTTGAGAATTTCTGGAGAAAGCATAAAGGGGGGACAACTGACCAGTGACAAGGGACCACTGACTAAAATTTTGAAACCTAATTTTCCTGTTTTCAGTCACTGGTCCCTGGTCACTAGTCCGTGGTCTATTCTTAAGGAACCTCTACATGATCCAAAACTCGCTTCACCACTTCATCACTCGTAATCCCTTCCGCCTCGGCCATGTAAGTCAGGAGAATACGATGTCGCAAAACATCCATCGCGACGGTTTTCACATCTTGCGGAGTGACATAACCTCTTCCTTGGAGAAATGCATAACAGCGAGCGACCAATCCAAGGTAAATGCTGCCACGTGGTGACGCCCCGTACTGGATATAGTTTTCCAACCCCAGCTGATAAGTTTTGCTGTCACGGGTCACTTGAACAATCTGCGCAATGTAATCTTTAATTTTTGGATCAAGGTAAATCTGATGAATACAACTTTTAATTTCGGCCAATTTTCCTGGATCGAGTATTGCCTTAATCTCTTCCTCCCGAATCTCCTGTGAGCGATCCATGATCGAGATCTCTTCATCCTTTGTCGGATAAGAAACATTGAGTTTGAGCATGAAGCGATCTACTTGAGCTTCCGGAAGCGGATAGGTCCCCTCTTGCTCGATCGGATTCTGCGTCGCCAGAACCACAAAGGGGGAATGAAGGTGAAAGGTACTTCCTCCAATCGTCACTTGCTTCTCCTGCATCGCCTCCAGCAAAGCGCTTTGGACCTTGGCAGGAGCGCGATTGATTTCATCGGCAAGAATGATGTTGGCAAAGATCGGCCCTTGTTTGACCGCAAACTCTTGAGTTTTAGGATTATAGATTTGAGTTCCAATCAGGTCGGCAGGAAGCAAATCCGGAGTAAATTGAATTCTCTGAAACTTGGCATGAAGCGCCTTCGCCATCGCCCGCACCGCGGTCGTCTTGGCTAACCCCGGAACCCCTTCGATCAGAACGTGCCCTTCTAAAAGAATCCCCATCATCAGTCGTTCAACCATGTACCGTTGACCGACAATGACTTTAGAGACCTCTTCAAACGCCGCACTGAGTAATGGTTGGTAGGTTTTTACTTTTTCGGAAAGCTGTTGGGTGTCGTGTTGCACGAAGACTCCTTCTAATTTCTTGCCTCTAAAAACTCTCTCTTCTGGAACGGCTTTCTGAAAATCGATCACCTTAGCGCCTGCGACAACATCGGTTTTCAGAGCTTTTGAAAATCCGGCGCGGGAGGATTTTCAAAAAAAGTGGAAGAAGAGAGAGTTTTTAGAGGCGTTCCTCAAAACCACGCACGCTTCCCCTTTTTAGTTTTTTTATCGGATTTGGTAAAGGAACTTTCTACAGAAGCTTGAGGAGAAATCGTTTGGTGGAACTCTTTCAGCAATTCTTCCTGACGAGAAGTAAGCTTTCTCGGAGTTTCAACGAAAATTTTAACGACGAAATCGCCGCGATGATGCCCACGCAACGCCGGCATCCCCTTACCTCGCAGCCGAAGCAACTCACCAGTTTGCGTCCCTTGGGGAATTTTGAGAGTCTCTTTTCCTTCAGGGGTTTCAATCTCTATTTCATCTCCCAGCGCAGCACTAACGATGTGAATTTTTTGTTCGATCCACAGATCACTTTCTTCACGATGAAAAGTAGGATGCTCCTCGACATGAACCACGACATAAAGATCCCCCCCGATCCCCCCTTCTCGCCCCGCCTCCCCCTCTCCACGCAAAAAAAGTTGGGTCCCATGATCGACCCCGGGGGGAACTTTAATGCTTAATTTTTTCTTCTTGGAAACCGCCCCTTTTCCGCGACAATCGGGACAGTGTTCTTTCACCACTTTCCCTTGCCCCCGACAGGCATTGCAGGTGGAAGAAATAGTAAAAAAACCTTGAGAATGAAATTGCTGCCCTCGCCCCCCGCAGTGACGACAAACCGCGGGTTCCGTTCCCTTCGGATACCCTTTACCATCGCATGAACGGCACAGCTCATCCCTTTGAATCTCAACCGTTTTCTCCGCTCCAGAAAACGCCTCCATAAATGAAATCGACAGGTCCAATCTTAGATCTCGACCCTTGCCACCCCGGCCCTGACGATTGGTACCAAAACCAAAGAAATCCTCAAAGATATCAGAAAAATGACTGAAGATATCCCCGACGTCGGAAAAGCCATGAAACCCTTGCCCCTGCAGACCCGCATGCCCATATTGGTCATAGAGTGTCTTCTTCTGGGGATCACTTAAGACCTCATAGGCTTCCGAGGCCTCTTTGAATTTTTCTTCCGCATGATGCTCGGAGTTGCGATCCGGGTGAAATTGTAGCGCCAGTTTTCGATAAGCTGATTTAACCTCGGTTGAGGTGGCACTGGCAGTTAAGCCCAAGATCTCGTAATAATCGCGTTTCACGTTATTTTCCTTTAGAATAAAAAGAGCTCCACGAACCCCTAACTTTAGTTAATCATTATTAAATAGTTGTCAATTGGGCATTAGCGGGAGAGATAGCTTTTATGGAACTGATTCAGCTCTTATGGGAAAGATTGCAGCCGACCAAAAAGGCTGAAGAACGAGTCGCCTCCTTAACTTATTTAGAAGAGCTCTATGCTCACGGGGTAGTCGATACCAAAAAGTGGAGCCTCAATCAGTGGAAGCTTTACCTCCAGACCCTCCCTCAAGAAGAAGGGAAGATCATCATCCATAAAAATTCACTTCCAGAAATCCAAAAATTTTTGGTCCAAGGAAAATTGCGGCGCCCCTTTGACCCAACCCGATTAAAAGATGGATTACGCACCCCAGCGTGGCTGGAAGAACTCTATAGTAAGGTCCTTCTCTTTGAAACCTCCTTGACCCAAGCCAACTGGAAGAATCTCTGTCAAAAAGAGATTACCCCCCAATTTTCCAAAGGGGAAAAGATTCAAGTCAGCCCACCTTTTAAAGACTACCTTCTCCAACTATTAGAAAAGCACTCCTCTCCGCGAAGAAAGTTAGAGCAATGGTATCATCAGCCTGACGAAATTGTTTCAGAGCCCGCTTCCACCTCCGGCTCCCCAACGCCGATCCGCGACAGTTATATCGATAAACCAATAGAGTTGTTGGAAAAGAAAAAAATCGATAAACTTTACTATCACTACGACCAGCAACCTCAGACCAACGACGAAGAAGATTTGTATTTTTTGGAAGAACTAGCAAAATTAGAGAAAGAAGATGACGAGGAACCTTGACATCAATTAGATGCGACTTATATCCGGTTTGTAGGGGCGATACTTTATGTTCGCCCGCATCTACCTAATACCGGGCGAACATAAAGTATCGCCCCTACGAAAATCAACGAAAGGTAAATCATATTATGGCTAACCAAAGTAAAATCATAGGGATCGACCTCGGAACCACCAACAGCTGTGTCGCTATCATGGAGGGGAGTGAACCTAAAGTCATTCCCAACCAAGAAGGGAGCCGCACTACCCCATCGGTCGTCGCATTTACGAAGGATGGTGAGGTGCTGGTAGGACAGGTTGCCAAACGGCAGGCGATTACCAATCCTGAAAACACCGTTTATTCCATCAAGCGGTTTATGGGGAGAAAAGCGGATGAGGTTCCTGAAGAGATTAAGATGGTCCCCTTCCACGTTGTAAAAGCAGACAACGGGGATGCCATGATTGAATGCCAAGGAAAGAAATATAGCCCCCCTGAAATTTCTGCAAAAATATTAATGAAACTGAAACAGGCTGCCGAAGATTATCTTGGAGAAAAAGTTAC
>JBGTGJ010000251.1:0-2398 GCA_041746775.1 bacterium | reverse complement strand
GCATCGCAAAGGGGGTTTAGTTTATTGTGATGGAGCGAATCAGAATGCGTTGGTCGGAAAGGCGCGAGTCGGGGAGATGGGGGTCGATGTTCTCCACTTCAATTTACATAAGACCTTCACCACGCCGCACGGTGGTGGTGGACCTGGCTCGGGCCCGGTTGCGGTCAAAAAGATTTTGGCGCCGTATTTGCCGATTCCTGTCGTGGTTCAAAAAGAGGGGAAGTATGCTTTCGATTTTGATCGCCCACAATCGATCGGCAAACTAAAAAGTTTTTATGGAAATTTTGGAATGCTAGTTCGCGCCTACACCTACATCCGTGAAATGGGGGCCGACGGACTACGCGAGGTGGCGGAACGAGCAGTGCTCAATGCAAATTATATTCGTAAGCATCTCGAGAATGATTTCCATCTCCCTTATCCTCAGACCTGCATGCACGAATGTGTTTTTTCCGACAAGTTTCAGCAAAAGTATGGAGTGAAGACGTTAGATATCTCCAAACGGATGATGGATCATGGTTATCATCCCCCCACCATCTATTTTCCACTCGTCGTTCCCGGCGCAATCATGATTGAGCCGACCGAGACCGAGAGTCTGCAGACGCTCGATCGATTTATCAAATCGATGAAGGAGATTGCGCGCGAGTGTCGGGAAGAACCGGAAGTAGTTCTAGAAGCCCCACATGTTCCGAAAGTTCGTCGATTAGATGAAGTGAAGGCGGCGAAGGAACCGAAGTTTGTGTTTGTGCCGCAGAAGTAAGTTATAGATAAGTAATAAAATTCCAACTCATCCTCAATACCCCATCTTTATCCATCACCTTGGTAGGTGGAGCACTGAACGGGGCTGACTGACGAATGGTGCGGAGTGCCTCGGAATCGTAGCCTGCGATTCCCGACGACTTGATCACAAATAATTCTTTTAATTGACCATCGCGTCCCACCACTACGGCCATCGAGACATTCACCTTGCCGGTCACCACCCGGTTTCCCGCAAAATGTTGTCGTAATGGAGAGAGCGGATTAAACCTCAGCCGGAAGATTCTTTTAAGTTGGGTAAAATATTGAACATCAGGAAATGCGGCGGTATTCAGATAAGTCTTTCCGCCAATTTTGATATTCGGAAAGAAATCGTTCACAAAAGAGCCTTCGTCCAGCGATCCCGGTTTTCCAATCACCGGCGGAGTATAGGGGGTTGCTTCTGAGGTGGGTTGTTTTGAAGCGACTTTTTTATCGAGAGACTTCGAAGTTTTTTCCTTGGGGATAAAATCCTGATAATCGGTCGGCTTTAAAGAAAGATCGCTCAATGAAATTTCCTTCTCAGGCTTTTTTTCTTCAGGGGGTTTATCGGCTATCTCTTCTTCAGGAAGTTGTTTGGAAGCTTTTGCCACCTTTTCTGATTTTTTAGGTAACGGTTCCCCTTCACTGGGTCTCCCTTTCGGTCCTTCATCGGCGGTTTCTTTTTTGAGTGAGGCATTCTTTTTTAATTGAGGTGAGACGGTTTCTTCCTTCACGCTTGAATTATACTGACTGGCGAAGTGTGCTTTTTCAGGAACTTTTTCTACCTTGGGTTTAGCGATGTCGGCGATCGGTAGGTTTTTTCCTGAAACGATCGGTACTTGAGGGACTAAATCTTCCGGTTTGATCCAGACGACTTCTTGTTTAGTTTCGGGAGGGAGGATTGCTTGTTTGGGGCGGTGAATTTTGTAGAAGAAAAATGCCAAAACGATGTGCAGTAAAATCGAGAAGACGATGAATAGAATCAGGCGGCGAGTTATTTTTTCTTGATCAGTCATGGGTGCGGGGAGCGGCGACCACGTGGGGATCGCCTCTACGGGTTAATATTATATAGGTTTGGTTTTTAATTCCGTTTTCAAGCTCAAACGATGTTCTCTCCGTTTTTGACCTGCTTGATATCGGCGTTTGTCTTCGTCTGTTTCGCTGATCAATCCCGGAACGGTGGTTGGCCTTCCTTTTTCATCTAAGGCGACAAAAGTCAGGTAAGCACTGGCGGTATGTCTGCGGTCGCCGGTGACCGGGTTTTCGGATTCGATTCGCACACCGATCTCCATCGAGGTCTTACTGACATAGTTTACCGCAGCTTTCAGGATGACGATATCGGCTAATTTGATCGGAGAGATAAAGTGCAAGGCGTCCATACTGGCGGTGACCGCCACTTTGCGACAATGACGGCTGGCGACGATCGCGGCGGCGATGTCGGTCCATTCCATGATTCGTCCTCCGAAAATCGTTCCTAACGCATTGGTGTCTTGGGGGAGGACGAGATGGGTAAATTCGGCAGATGAGGCGGAGACAGGTTTGGGATCGGTCATGTTATTTTCCTATGTTTCAAATATTGTAGTCGGGGAGGTGAAAATTATAATTTTTTAAAAATAAAAAAATA
>JBGTGJ010000250.1:0-5697 GCA_041746775.1 bacterium | reverse complement strand
CTTCCCAGAGGACGCGGGGATTGGCTTGCGAAGATTGGGGTGGATATTAGTAAGGCAAGAGTGAAAATTAGTAGTCTTGTTTTCATATGAGCTCCTGATCAATTCGGTATGAGGTTATTTGAAATCCCAATGGATTATTCAGACGGTCATTCTCATCCATTGGGGCGTTGATGTAACGGAAGGTTAAGATCGCGACCCAGTAATTCTCTTTAGTTTCATTGCGCCCTGTATCAGTCGTGACGAATCGTACTTGGACGGTTTTCTTTTTCTGATCGAGGAACGAAACGGAGCTAATTCGCACCGTTCGGGTCATTGTGGTTTTGTATCGTTCGACAGGACTGGTCGGATTTCCATTGGAAACAGAATCGTCAAACTTTTTCGCTTCGTCTTGGGAAGACATCAGTCGAACCAGGTCATAATTTCGATTGAGATCTTGAGGATCGTAGGTCTCACGAGAGACCACATATTTGACGATAAAGGATTTGGTGACTGCTTCTTCTTCACTGAGGCTGTTTTCGTTTCCATCCCTCAATGGTTTGAGTACGGTGGTCATCCCTGATTTGTTGTCGACTTGAATAACATAGGGTTCCACCGTTTTCAGTGGAGTGATGAAAACCAGAGCAAGGGCTTCCATCCAAACAAGAATCAAACTGATTACTCCTACCAGTAACCATCGATTCCGGCTCACAGTCGCAGACCGATAAAGATCCTGATACCACTCCGCGACCACTGGATCTTGTTTGAAGGTGGATCCGTTCATCTTGAACTCCTCATCGCACTTCGACTGGTTGCCATGCGTTGGGAAACAAATCTCTGTCCCAAAGATTTTACTGAGGACGTAGTGGCACTTGCCCCTGCGCCGAGCTGTCTTCCCGCCCATCGGGTCATCCCAAAAGCAGAGTATCGAAGGTAATATGGCAAAGCCCCTACCGCAGAGAGAGCCTCCCCTCCTCCCAGAGAAGCGGCAATGCGGAGAACTTGTGAAAAGAGTAAGAAAGCAATTGCCCCCATCAGAAGATATGGGACCACTGTGGCCATCGTAAGATTTTCTCCAGACAGCTTGATCGCATTTACCGGATCTTGCATCAGCACTAAGATCAATCCCAAAAGTGCATAGGTAACCACCGGGATCATGGCGTAGTTGACGAGATAGTTAATCCATCCTTGAAAAAGACCTTGGGTGCTCTTCCAGAGGGCGAGCGCAATAAAGACAGGGGCAATGGATAAGAGAATGGCGAGACCTAATTTTGATAAAATGAGGAGGAACAGGGCAATGCCGACCATCAAGACTGTTCCCATTAAGATAAGAACACCCAAAAATATTTGAGCTACGTCAAAGGTGCCGGCTTTTCTGTTGATATTTCGAGCAGCGTCCACTCCTGTCACAAAAACATCTTCCAACTGTTGAGTAGGATTTTTTCCGCCGATCATAGCGGCGGTTAGTTTTTCCGGCCCTGCGGTAAACACGTTGTAGAAAAAGGTCGTGAATGTTCCCCAATTGGTGGCGAGTTGAAAGACGATTAATGCCTTCAAAATATGTCGGGAGGCGTCTCGCAGTGACATGGAAAGATTTCCATGCAGGATTGAAATTCCAAACAGTGCAATATAAGCGACCAGCATCAACCGTAACTCGGTAATATGAGCACTCACCACCGCCTGATAGGCCTTGGCTGTATAGCCAAGGGTGATCTGATCCACCTGTATTAGAATTTCGCTTGGAAGTGACATTTATTTTATCGCCTCTCCAAAGAACTCGGCATGATTCGCAGTGGCTTGGTTTTGGTTATTCTGCATGGTGGTCTGCAAAGAAAGTTGAAGAGAGTTGAGTCGTGCTAATTCGATACTCAAGAATCCGTTCTCGGCAGCAATGCGACTATTGAGATCAGTCGCATTTTTAACGTTGGCTGTTTGGTCGATTGCATGAGTTAAAACTTCGAGAGTTTTGAGACGATCTTGTATCTTGTTATAGATGGCCTCGGTCGCTGCAAAAGTAGCTCGGGTGTTGTCTGTAGAGAGTTTATACCCAAGAAGGTTTCGATTGTTGAGGTCTTGAGAGAAAAGTTTTGTATCCACTGTGGGAAACAACTTTTGAAAATAATCTGTTCGTTGAGAATAAAAACCGGGGATTGCTCCTGATTGTTGAAGACTCACTACTTCTTGCCATGTCGCAGGGACTTCTCTTCGTCCCGCCTCGGCCAATGGACCGTTTTCTAGCAGGCTGACTCCATACGAACCGGTCACTGCATTTTTGGTCGCAATCAATTCATCATATTGCTTTTTCATCATGTCATACTGCTTTTTCATCTCTTGGATTTGCTGGACCAGCTTGCCAATGGCTGAAATATCAATGACAGGCCACGCCGCCTGAACAGATCGGAAGGAAGTTGATAAGAGGCCCATGATAAGGGCCAAGGTGATAATGATTTTTTTCATAATATTTTTGTCCTTTCTATAAAAAGGGGTAACCAATTTTCAGGATCGTCTCCCGTCTCTTTTCGGATTTCATCAAGTACAGCGACGTTCTTAGCGGTGCCGGAAAGAACTCGAATAAAATCCTCCAACCCCCTCAGGTCGAGCCTTGCGATGATGGAGTCCTTTCCATGCCTGATGAGAAAACATCGATCATGTGGATTCATCGTTCGAATCAGATCAAATTCCCTTTCGGTTAATTTGAAGGCGCCGCAATACGCATCGGAAGTCGCTTTGTGATTTGGAAGGAAAATAGAAGTTGCTGATTGTTGAACGAGGGTGTCGCCGATACTTGAGTGAATAGCGCTCTCGATATTGGGAGTTAGAAAGATGACAAAACCGTTTCGCTTTCGGATTGTCTGCAACCAATCTTTAATCTTGGGAGCGAAGTAAGGATTATCGAGAAGCTTCCAGCCCTCTTCGAGGACGATAATAGTCGTCTGTCCATTCAGGGTCAGATTGATGCGGTGGAAAAGATAGGCGAGGACCGGAGGCAGGCCCTTTTTGTCCTCAAGTACCTCGCCCATCTCAAATCCATAAAAGGGTTGATCGAATTTTAGGATGTCCTCTTCATTTCCAAAGAGATTTGAATGAGTCCCTTTTCCAAACCAGATAGACAATCGATTCGCTAAGGAACCGGCGCTACCCAAACCTAAAAAGGGAGCAAGATTTTCAAGGGTTCGATGTTTGGGATCTAGTTTAAAGTTTCCTTCAATCGCTTCCGAGATCTTAGTGAGATCCTCAGAATTCAAAGTCTCGCCCTGTGAAGTCAAAAGAAGTAGCAGCCAATCCGTTAAGAAGGCTCGATTCTCTGGTGTGTCAGGAAGTTTTAGAGGATTAAATCCGCTCGGTTGAGAAATCCCAATAGTCGAATGGGCTCCATTCATCGCCCTAATAAAAATCTCCCCACCCCGATCCTTATCGAAAAAGAATATCTTGCAGCGATATTTAAAACATTGAGCAATGAGGAAATTGAGAAGGACACTCTTTCCGGTCCCGGTAGGACCGATAATGTTGGTGTGTCCCACGTCATTCACATGAAAGTTAAAAAAATATGGGGTCCCCGATACAGTTTCCAGGACCGTTACCGCGGGACCCCAATGGTTTCCGGAGGGACTTCCACAAGGATAATTGTGTAATGAGGCAAAGCCAGCAAAGTTGGCAGTACTGATCAAGGCACTTCGAGCAATGAACGGGAAATTCCCGGAGAGTTGAGCCCAGAAACATGGCTCTAAATTGATATCTTCTCGAACCGCCACGATTCCTAGATCTAAAAAGGCCGCTTCAACATTTGCTAAAGCTTGATCCAATTTCTTTTGGTTCTCAGCTTTCACGAGAACAGTGAGATGGTGATAACCAAAACCAATTCTTCCAGAGGTCGTATCATCCAAAGCCTCGTCAATCTGTTCAATCTGAGAAACCGCTAGGTCTTCTGTTTGAAGCATCTTGCGCTGCTGAGTTTGAATTTTGCTTAAAGAAGCTTGGCGGTCAGTGAAGAGAAACGATTGGGTCAGGATAAATTCTGTCGGAATCTCTAGAAAACGATCGAGAAGCCCAGGCACAGTAGAATCAGCATATTCCTTGATTGAAATGACCGCCGCCAATTGGCTGGAAGTGGTCCCCCGAACCTCTAAAGCATCCTTCCCAAAGAAAAGTCTTTTTGAAGGGAGATAAGAATCCAATCCCATCGAGGGAACGAGAACTGGCCGATCTTCAAGGTTGATGAGTTGACTAAAAAACTGTGCTGGCTCAGAGAATAAACCTTTTTCGGTTTTCACCTCCCCTAGAAGTCTTGCTCCATACTCCCTGAGATTGGTTAAAAACCGATCGGTGATTGAGCGAAGCTCTTTGTGAGCAAGTTTGAGTTCTCTCTCTTGCTCACCTTTATCTAATTTCTGAGTGAGAGATTTGAATCGTTCTTTCAAACCAGCAATTCCACTCGCCCGGGCCTTCTGGATCAGGGTCAGATAAAAATCATTAACGTAAAGATCCAATCGGCTCTGCTTATTTTTCCAAGCCTCATTTAAATCCCTTCCAAACCCTTGTGGAAATTCTCCCGCCGAAAAAATATTTTGTTTCCTTCGAATCGTGTGGACGTAAACTGCATAACGACTCTTGGTAATACTTCGTAAAATTGTATTCCGCAGATTCTTTTGAAACACGAGCCAATCCGGATCGGCTGTTTCAAAGGGGAACCCATCTATTTTGATGATCTGAAGAAGATCTCCGGATTTAGTGAGAATTGTGCTCTCATCATAATGGCAGGCGTAGGGGATGAATTCGGAGGCATCTACCTCCCTCAAAGCCACTTTAGATAAAGAAGGAGCCTTATTCCTCAACTTCAAATCAAAAAGCGGCATAGCTGTTCGCTCCCCAGAATCTTTTGTTTCTACATTTCGTGCATTGTTTTGCATAAACAAACCATAGGTCAAACGTTCGTGAATCCTTCAAACAAGCGAGATAACCGAGTCCATGAAGCAGCGGCAGGAGGAGAAACAATGGCAGAAACGAGTTCGACGCCAAGAAGAGAATCGTGTTCACTAGACCGTTGATGACGAAGAACGACTGGGTCACTCCCAAAAACATCGCAGGCCGTGTGAGCCCCAAGAAAAGTAGATCCGCAGCTTCGGTTCTCACTCAAGGTGTCCCTCCACTTCCTGCAAACATGTCGACAATCTTCGCCGCTCCAAAAACGATCGCGATCGCGACCACAATTTCCAAAGCTCTCCTCCAGGCGATCCTCCCCAAGAAGGCAGCAAATCCAAATCCAACCACCGCAAGAATTGCGATGTACCGAGCGGTACTACCGGTGACATAGCCGACGATGGTTTGAAGAGCTGACTCCCAAGCTGGTGCGGCAAGAGCCACCTGTGGAATCGCGCAAAGACCGACAATGAGGATTGCTAGGAAAAGATGATTTTCTTTTTTCTGAAATTTCACTGGATCCTCCCTCGAAATTTATTTTTCACCATAAATTCGAGAGAAGAATTGCTGAAAAAAAAGAAGAGCTCAACGGACAAGACTGGACTAGATTGGACTTATTAGGACATTTGTAACATTTAACGACGATTCTTTTCTTTTTTATTTTGATTTCGTTTCCTCACCCACCTTAACAAATCATATTCATATATCATGATTTTTGTCCCAATTCGGGAAATTGGAATGGCACTTAAATTTCTTTGAACAGTTTTAGTCGAGACCCCTAAAAAAGAAGCGATGTCCTTATAA
>JBGTGJ010000249.1:0-4495 GCA_041746775.1 bacterium | reverse complement strand
ATGATGATGAAAAGAGTCTGCTAGATTCGATTCCCAATGATGATATCCCATCCGATGTCCTCTCCTCCGCCAAAGAGATTGAAGAGATTATGACCTTTGCTCTTTCCAAATTAAATGAAGATCAACGCGAGGTTTTTTTATTGAGGGAGCGAGAAGAATTAAAGTTTGAAGAGATCGCTGAGATCACTGGAGTTTCAGTCAACACCGTCAAAAGCCGAATGAGATATGCACTTGAAACCTTACGTAGGGTTTTGAAACAATCAAAGTATCGGGAGTTATTAGAGCGATAATTTTATCAAGGGGGATGGAGAAGGGATGCAACTATTATGAATCGTGAGCAATTAGAAGAAAATTTAGTCAGTTATCTTTATGGGGAGCTAGAGGGTTCCGAAGAACAAGCTTATCGTGAAGCATTAGAAAATTTTCCCGACCTACGTGATGAGGTTCTCTCTTTCCAAAAAGTTCGCCAAGTGACTCGTCGGTCGCTTCCGGTAGAAGCTCCTCCAACCTATTTGATCAAAGAAGTATTCCAAAAAACCAAACCTGTTAAAAGTGAGCGATGGGCGTTTCTTTCTTTATGGCGTCCTGCGACATTTGGAGCGCTTGCGGCGGCTTTGTTAGTAGTTTTTATCAATCGTTATCAGCAGCAAGATTTTTCCAAACGAGAAAATACCGTTTCATCTGAAATTGCATTTGCTCCGTCGCCTCAGCTTGACACCTTTCCTTCCCCGGTATGGAAGCAAGGAAGGCGGTACGGAATGGGGTTGGTAACACCAGCAACCTATGGTGGTGGGGTAGAAAATGAATATTTTGCAGCCCCCCCAAGTCAAGATCTCGTCCAGCTTGACCGACAGGCTGACATGGCAATTGCCCAGTTGTATTACCAACAGGCGGTTCGATTACATAAGATGGGGGATCACCAAACCGCGGCTCAATTAATGGGAACGCTACTTCGTCGTTTCCCCAATTTTCCTCAGTTTTATGAAGCCTTGGCGTTAAGAATTAACTGTTTGTTTCACCAAGGGGACGTCAAACAGGCCAACCAAGAACTTGCCTGGCTAAAAAATCGCTCTCCCGAACTTGCCAGCTTGCTTGAAGATAAGACGAAGAGATAATATATCCGGTCTATGGACCGACTTCCTGTCTCAGAATCCAAACAAAAAGAGTTAGAATCCAAGATGCATCGTCTCGGTATCCACGAATCGGATATAGTGGAGCAGTTTGTGCGTGGATCGGGAGCAGGGGGGCAGAAGATCAACAAGACCTCGGTGACGGTGTTGCTTCAGTATCTTCCGCTTGGTATCACGATTCGCTGCCAAAAAACTCGAAGCCAGGCGCTTAACCGATTTTGGGCTCGGCGATTGCTAGTGGAAAAGGTGGAAGAAAAGTTTTTTAAGGAAAAAAGTGAAAAGCAGCAGAATTTTGAAAAGATTCGTCGGCAAAAAAGAAAGCGTTCGCGTCGGGCTAAGGAAAAGATGCTTCAGGAAAAGCATCATCATAGTGAGAAAAAAGAGATGAGAAAAATACTTTTAAAACATTCTGATCGTGATTAGGCGATCTACGATGAAACCTACTGTGACATTCGAACCACAAAAGATTGAACCAAAATGGCAAAAGTACTGGGAAGAGCAGGGCCTCTTTAAGGCAATGGAAGGGGATCTTTCACAGAAAATGGATCCTGGATTTTGCCGGGATGACACTCAAAAATTCTATCTCCTCGAGATGTTCCCTTATCCCTCCGGCCGCATTCACATGGGGCATGTCCGCAATTACACAATTGGGGATGTGGTGGCGCGGTTCCTCCGAATGCGAGGAAAGAATGTTCTACACCCCATGGGTTGGGATGCGTTTGGGATGCCGGCGGAGAATGCGGCGATTAAAAACAAAACGCATCCGGCGAAATGGACGAAGGAAAATATTGCGACGATGCGGGATCAGTTGAAACGAATGGGGTTCAGTTACGACTGGGATCGTGAAGTGGCGACCTGTGATCCGGAATATTATCGGTGGGAACAGCAGATCTTTATCGAGATGTTTGAAAAAGGGTTGGCCTATAAAAAACAATCTTCGGTGAATTGGTGTGAAAGTTGTCAGACGGTTTTGGCCAATGAGCAAGTGGAGCAGGGGAGGTGTTGGCGGTGTGAAAATTCAGTCATTCAGCGTCCGCTCGAACAGTGGTTTTTAAAGATCACCGCGTATGCCGAGGAGTTGCTCCAGGAAACTTATAGGTTACCCGGTTGGCCGGAGCGTGTTTTGACGATGCAGAGAGATTGGATTGGGAAAAGCATAGGTGCTAATGCTCGGTTTCAGGTCGAAGGAAGTGGCGAAGAGATAGAAATTTTTACGACCCGCCCTGATACTCTTTATGGTGTGACTTTTCTTTCTTTGGCAGCAGAACATCCCCTGGTTGATCGTTTAATCAAAGATCCAAATAAAAAACAGGAGATCCAAAAATTTCGTGAAAAGGTCCGTTCCATCAATCATGAAAAACGAATGTCGGAGGAGTATGAGAAAGAGGGGATTCCCCTCGGAGTGAATGTTATTCATCCTCTCACTAGTGAAAAGGTTCCCTTGTTTGTCGCGAATTTTGTTCTGATGGAGTATGGCACCGGGGCGGTGATGGCGGTTCCTGCGCATGATCAGCGAGATTTTGATTTTGCGAAGAAGTATGGGTTACCGATTAAGGAAGTGATTGTTCCCCCTGTAGGTGCAATTCATGAATTGCACCCACAGTCCGCGTATGTTGATCCAGGGATCATGATCCATAGTTCCCAATTCGATGGAATGGACAGTGAGGCAGCTAAGACGGCGATCGTCGCTCACCTCGAAAAACTCAATAAAGGGAAATCCAAAACTACCTATAAACTTCGCGATTGGGGAATCTCTCGCCAACGATATTGGGGGACCCCGATTCCGATTCTCTATTGCGATAAGTGCGGAGCCGTTCCCGAAAAGATTGAAAACTTACCAGTAAAACTTCCTCTCGATGTTGAATTTACCGGAGAGGGGGGATCTCCTTTAAAAAAGATTGAATCATTCATGCATGCTAAATGTCCCACGTGTAACGGGCCCGCTCGGCGCGAGACTGATACGATGGATACTTTCATGGAGTCCTCCTGGTATTTTCTCCGCTACTGTTCTCCAAAATTTGATCAAGGTCCTTTCGAGAAAAAAGCGGCGGAGTATTGGATGCCGGTCGATCAATATATCGGTGGGATTGAGCATGCGGTGCTTCATCTTTTGTATTCCCGATTTTTCACGAAGGTTTTAAGAGACCTAGGATATATTTCGATTAGCGAACCTTTTAAAAATCTCCTTACCCAAGGGATGGTGATCAAAGATGGGGCGAAGATGAGTAAGTCGAAGGGAAATGTGGTTGATCCAGAGTATTTGATTGAGAAATACGGCGCCGATACCGCGCGATTGTTTTGTTTGTTTGCTTCTCCGCCAGAAAAAGATTTGGATTGGAATGATGCCGCGGTGGAGGGGGCGTTTCGATTTTTGAAACGAGTTTGGCAGTTAGTGACAGTGGGACCTCATGGAAATTATGAAGACGAGAAATTCTGGCTGCATAAGACGATCAAAAGAGTGACCGAAGATTTGGAGAGATTCCAATTTAATACAGCGATTGCGGCATTGATGGAGTTTTATAACTTTCTCTCTGAAAAAGAAAAAGTTTCACAAGAATCGATTGAGCATTTTGTATTACTGATTTCCCCGTTCACACCACATTTCGCCGAAGAGCTTTGGAGTTTATTGGGAAAGAAGGAAAGCCTGTTAAAAGAATCCTGGCCAACTTACGATCCTGCTGCGCTCAAATTAGACAAAGTTACGGTCGTCGTCCAAATCAACGGCAAACTCCGCGGCAAGGCGGAACTATCTCCCGAAGTGACACAGGAAGAAGTGCTTGAGGTGATTAAGACCGATGCTAAGATTCAGGGATATATTGAAGGTAAACAGGTGGTGAAGACCATATTTGTTCCCGGAAAATTATTAAATATTGTAGTGAAATGAAATTAACCCTCCCCCTCGGGTGGGGAGGGTTTAAAATTATGTCCCTCCAACTCCTCAAAACCATCGATAAGATCCCCCTCGCTCCGGTCATTTCCCTTATCGGCCCTGAATATTTCATTAGAAAAAAAATACGGGTTTCACTCACCGATCGTGCCCTAGAAGGGGCGCTCCGCGACATGAATTTTTCGCAATTTCGAGCAGGGGAGGAAGAGATGGGCTCGATCCTTCAGACTTGTCAGGAATATCCCTGTTTTGCTTCCAAACGAGTGGTCTGGGTCAGTGATGTGGGTAAGTGGAAAGCCAAAGAGGGGACGCTCCTTCTTGATTATCTACAAGATCCTTCTGACTCCACGGTGCTGATTCTAGAAGATGAAAAGCTGGATGGTCGGTTAGATTGGGTCAAAAAATTAAAAGCCAAGAGTCACTATCTGGAAATCTCTCTTGTATCGGAGGAGGATGCCATCAAATGGATTCAACATTG
>JBGTGJ010000248.1:0-10721 GCA_041746775.1 bacterium | reverse complement strand
GCTTTTTTAGTTGTTGGATTCTTGGTTCCAGTGGCCTTGTCTCCGGGACCAAAACCCCTCAGGCCCCCGGAACAAAGTTTATTTTTTATTTTATTATTTTTCGTGTGTTTGACTTGTAGGGGCAGGTGAAAAACTTTGCAGTTTTTCTGCGAAATCTTTCACCTGCCCGTCTCCGCGCTAGCAAGGAATTACAAATGGAAGACAGCTTTCTCACAACTAAACTCAAAGAAGTCGTCGCCTGGGGCCGAAAATTCAGCCTCTGGCCGATGCCGTTTGGCACCGCCTGTTGTGCGATTGAGTTTATGGGGGCGGTCTCTTCGGTGTTTGATATCTCGCGGTTTGGGGCGGAGTTAGTCAGATTTTCTCCGCGGCAATCCGACTTGTTACTTGTCCTCGGGACGATCAATTATAAGCAGGCAGCAATCCTCAAGAAAATTTATCAGCAGATGTGTGAACCAAAATATGTCGTCGCAGTGGGGGCGTGCGCTACTTGTGGTGGATTTTATGACAACTATGCGGTGGTGCAAGGGATCGATGAGGTGATTCCTGTTGATGTGTATGTTCCAGGTTGTCCGCCGCGACCGGAGCAGATTTTGATGTCGATTGTGAAACTACAAGAGAAGATTGATAAAGAAGCTCGCGGAGAAAAAGCGGTCGATATCAAGCGAGCGTCACCAGAAATACTTTATTCTGCGAAAAGACCAATGATCTAATGGATCCACTCTATCTTCAAAACCAATTTCCCGACGCTATCCCTCGCGCTTTTTTAGACAAGGGGGAGGCGGTGGTGCATGTCATCCCTGAAGAGCTGCATAACATTCTGAAAATTTGTAAAAATGATCCGCAACTCAAGTTTGAATTTTTGATGGATGTGGTGGGGGTTGATTATTTGGGGCAGCAACCTCGATTTGAAGTGATTTATCTTTTGTATTCTCTCACGCAAAACCACCGACTTCGACTGCACGTTCGTGTGAACGAAGGGGAAATGCTTCCTACTGCTTCCAATCTTTGGGCCAGCGCTGATTGGGCGGAGCGAGAGGTTTGGGATATGTTTGGAATTGCTTTCTCCGGTCATCCCAATCTGAAGCGAATTCTACTCTTTGAAGGGTTTGAAGGACATCCACTCCGCAGAGATTATCCAGTGAGTAAGCGGCAGGAGATTCCGGAGATTGAAGAAAAACTGTGATGGAAACCGACGCACTAAAACCAAAACCTGTTTATTTAAACCTTGGTCCCGCACACCCCGCGATGCACGGGACGTTGCGCCTGTTTTGTGAACTGGATGGAGAGATCATCGTTCGGGCGGTTCCAGAATTTGGTTATTTGCATCGTGGTTTTGAAAAACATTGTGAGAATAGTACCTGGACGCAGTGTATTCCTTACACCGATCGACTCAACTATGTCAGCGCGATGATGAACAATGTTGGGTTTTGTAAAGGGGTGGAGGATTTGATGGGGATTGTTCTTCCCGAACGAGCGCAGATCATCCGTGTGATTGTCTGTGAGATGAATCGAATCATGGATCATCTCGTCGCCACCGGAACCAATGTTGTCGACATCGGGGCGCTTACCAATTTCTGGTATTATTTCAACGTTCGAGAAAAATTTTACAACATTATCGAAAAACTCTGCGGCGCTCGACTGACCACCGCCTACACTCGTATCGGCGGAGTGATGCGGGATCTTTATCCTGAATTCCAAGCGGAGATGAATGATTGTCTCAAAAGTTTGGATAAGGCGATCAAGGATGTGACTGGGTTACTTAACCACAATAAGATTTTTCTTAATCGTACCGTCGGAGTTGGAGTGATCAGTCAAGAAGATGCGATGCAATATGGATTTACCGGCCCTTGTTTGCGGGCGACCGGAGTTGCTTATGATATCCGAAAAAAACAGCCGTACTATCAATATGAAGATTATGATTTTGAAGTGGTCGTCGCAGCGAATGGAGATACCTACGATCGTATTATGGTCCGCTTCGAAGAGATGCGGCAGAGTACGCGGATTATCGAGCAAGCGATGGCCAAATTAAAACCGGGTCCGATCATGACCGATGATAAGCGGGCAGCGCTTCCTCCCAAGTCGGAGGTTTATACTAATATTGAAGCGTTGATGAATCATTTCAAATTGATTTATGAAGGGATTCGTCCTCCCGCGGGAGAGATTTACAGTTGCACCGAGGCGGCGAATGGAGAGTTGGGGTTTTATATCGTTAGTAATGGAGAAGGGGTTCCTTACCGAGTAAAATGTCGTCCCCCTTGTTTTCCGATTTACCAGGCATATCCCAAGATGATTGAAGGACGAATGATTGCGGATGCGATTGCGGTGCTTGGAGGATTGAATATTGTGGCGGGGGAATTGGATCGATGAGGTGCTCGGGGAAGCCCCCTTGGCTCCGGCCTCAAATCAACGACATTTTTAGTCGATTTTATTTTTTTATAAAGGCCTCTGCGCTTCGAGGCCTCCGCCAAGGGGGCTTCCCCGAGGTTCATTAATAGTTAGATATTTTAGTCGTTAGATATTTAGTTGGATTTTAAAAATGGCTTTTGAATTTACAGCAGAAAACAAAAAGAAGTTTGAAGAGGTTGTGAAACGCTACCCGCAACGTCGTGCAGCGATGTTGCCGACGCTTTGGTTGGCGCAGGAGCAGCATGGATGGATCTCGCCCGAAGTGATGGAGTATGTGGCAAAGCTTTTGGAGCTGACGCCGGCGAAGGTTTATGAGGTGGTGACGTTTTATACGATGTTCAACCTCAAGCCGGTTGGGGAGTATCATTTTCAGGTTTGTCGGACCCTTTCCTGTCAGTTGTGTGGGGCTGAGGGGATTACGGAACATTTGAAGAAAAAGTTAGAAGTTCCGCTGGGAGGGACGAGCGCGGATGGAAAATATTCTCTTTCGGAAGTGGAATGTTTGGGGAGTTGTGGAACGGGGCCGATGTTGCAGTTGAATGATGAGTATCATGAAAATTTGACGGCGGAAAAGTTGGACGCGTTGATTGGTTCTTTAAAATAAGCGTTTTTGGTTTGCGGGGACGGGCGGGTGAAATAAATTTTTGGGCAAAATTTTATTACACCCGCCCCTACGATACGATGGAAAAAATATTAACCAAAAATTTTGAACTCAAAAATTCCCATACAGTTGAGGTGTATGAATCGACCGGGGGTTATCGCTCGCTCAAAAAACTTTTTGCGATGCAGCCCAATGATGTCATCGAAGAGGTGAAGAAGTCGGGGCTGCGAGGGCGTGGTGGTGCTGGATTTCCTACCGGGATGAAGTGGAGCTTTGTTCCGCAAAATATTCCCAAACCGAAATATCTTTGCGTCAATGCCGATGAAAGTGAGCCAGGAACATTCAAGGATCGCTATATCATGGAGCTAGATCCGCACCGGATGATCGAAGGGATTATTATCTGCAGCTATGCGATTCGAGCGAACACCGCCTATATTTACATTCGTGGAGAATTTGTTTTTCCTAAGCAGAGAATCGATGCTGCGTTGGCAGAGGCTTACAAAAAGGGATATTTAGGAAAAAATATTTTGGGAAGCGGTTACGACCTGGAAGTTTATGTCCATCGTGGTGCCGGGGCCTACATCTGCGGAGAAGAGACCGCACTGATGGAGTCGCTTGAAGGGAAACGTGGATGGCCGCGGCTGAAACCACCGTTCCCAGCCGTGGTTGGATTGTTCGGATGTCCTACCGTCATCAACAATGTCGAGACGGTGTCGGCACTCCCTTATATTATGGAGAATGGGGCGGATGCTTATAAAAAGTTCGGAACGGAAAAAAGTCCCGGTACTAAAATGTTCTCGGTGAGTGGACACGTCAATAAACCCGGAAATTATGAATTGCCGCTCGGCTATCCACTGAAGAAATTAATTTATGAAGATTGTGGTGGGATGAAAGATGGGAAGGCACTCAAAGCGGTGATCCCCGGAGGCTCTTCCGTTCCTGTATTGACCGCGGCCGAGGCAGAAGAGGCGACACTTGATTATGAAGGGTTGCAGGCGAAGGGGTCGATGCTCGGTTCTGGTGGCGTGATCGTGATGGATGAGACGACTGATATGGTGAAGGCGCTAACTAACTTGGCGCATTTTTATTCGCATGAATCGTGCGGTCAGTGCAGCCCGTGCCGCGAAGGGACCGGTTGGTCGCATAAGATTTTAAAAAGGATTGTCGCAGGGGAGGGGAGACAAGGGGATTTGGATCAACTCCTCGCGATCGCCGACAACATGATGGGGAAGACGATCTGTGTTTTGGCGGATGCGCTAGCGATGCCGATCCAAAGTTATTTGAAAAAATTTCGCAAAGAATTTGAGAGTTATCTATGCCAACCTTAACCATCGATGGAAAACAGGTCACGGTCAAAGACGGCACCTCGGTCTTCGAAGCTGCGCGCCAAAGTGAAATCTCCATTCCACATTTTTGTTATCATCCCAAACTGACGATCGCGGGTAATTGTCGGATGTGTCTGGTCGATATCGAGAAAATGCCAAAGCCGGCGATCTCTTGTAATACGGTTGCGACCGAAGGAATGGTCGTTCATACCAAGACCGAAAAAGTTCAAGCGCTACAAAAAAATGTCCTCGAGTTTATCTTGATCAATCATCCGATCGATTGTCCGGTTTGCGATCAGGCGGGTGAGTGCAGGCTGCAAGAATATTATATGGATTATACTCTCACCGAATCAAAATTTCGGGAGGAGAAGGTCCATAAGCCAAAAAAGGTCGACCTTGGTCCGCTAGTGATGTTGGATGATGAGCGGTGTATCCTTTGTACGAGGTGCGTTCGGTTCTGCGATGAAATTTCCAAGACTGGAGAACTGTGCATCACCAATCGTGGTGATCACTCCACTCTCACTACCTTTCCCGGAAAAAAATTAGATAATAAATATTCACTCAACACGGTCGATATCTGCCCGGTCGGTGCGCTCACCAGTAAGCCGTTCCGATTCCAATGCCGTGTGTGGTTTTTAAAGAGCACTCCATCGATCTGCACGGGTTGTTCCACCGGCTGTAATATCAACATCAATCATCATGATGGAACGGTGTACCGATATCTTCCGCGCGAGAATGAAGCTGTCAATCAAGTTTGGACCTGTGATGAGGGAAGACTTTCTTATCCGTTTATTAATTTTGGTCGGCTCATTTGGGGGATGCTGAAGAAAGAGGGGCAGCTGGTTCCTTCCTCTCCGGAACCAGTTTTGTCGGAAGTGGTGAGTGCATTGACGCGGATGGGGGCGGAGAATCTGGTATTTGTGGGATCAGCCTACGAGTCTAACGAAAATAACGCCGCTTTAAAAAAGTTAGCGCAAGGGTTGGGGGTTACCGATTTGCAGTATTCTGCTCATCAAGTCGATGATCCTTACTCGGATGATTTCCTGATCAAGGCGGATAAAAATCCGAATCGTGCTGGAGTTGAGAAGTTAGGGTTCAAACCGTTCACGGGCGGAACACAACTCAAGGTGGTCGTGGCACTGGAAGGGATTGGAAAACAAGATCTTCTTCGGCTGAAGGAAGAAAATCCGATGATGCTGATTCTTCTAGCTAGCAATCAGAGTGAGGCAGTTGAGATCGCGGATGTGGTGCTGCCAATCGCGGTTTTTGCAGAACAAGTTGGAACGTTTACTAATTTTCAAAAACGAGTGCAGAAGTTTGAAAAAGCATTGAACCCAAAGGGGCAAACTCGCCCCGCTTATGAGTGGTTAGGGGAGATCGCAAAAAGGATGAATCTTTCGTGGGAGGTTGCTTCTGCTGAGGCGATCTTTCAGGAGGCGTTTGGGATGAAGTATGAAGATTTGGGGAAAGAAGGAAAAGTTTTGGGGGAGACCAGGGACAAGTGACCAGGGACCAGAGACTGGGGAATTTAAAAAAAATGTTTTTTGTCAGTGGTCACTAGTCCCTGGTCACTGGTCTCTAAAATTTAATCACGATGTTAATTATCCTATTAAAAATTTTAGTCCCCTTCCTGATCATCATGCAGATCCTCCCTATCCTCATCTGGTTGGAGCGGAAAGGGGCGGCCTATATTCAAGATCGACGCGGACCCAATCGTGCCTCGATTCTCGGCATTCGTCTCGGCGGTTTAGTTCACAGTCTCTCCGACGTCGTCAAGTTGATCAACAAAGAAGATATCTTTCCCAATCACGCCAATCGTTTCATCTATACCCTTGCCCCCTTTATTGTCATGGCGGTGGCCAGCATCACCTTTGCGGTGATTCCGTGGGGGGCGCCGCTGGAATTGAATGGGAAGATTTTTACCTTGCAGGCGGCCGATATTAATGTGGGACTACTCTATATTCTTGCGATCGGTTCTCTAGGTGTCTACGGGATTATGCTCGCCGGTTGGGGGAGTAATAATAAGTATTCGCTTTTAGGTGGTCTTCGTTCCTCCGCCCAAATTATCAGTTATGAATTGACCTTAGCCTTAGCGGTTGTTGGGGTGCTGATTTTTGCAGGGAGTTTTGAGCTCAACGCGATTGTCGAAAATCAAGGGGCAAATGTTTGGAAGTGGAATGTCATTCGTCAACCGGTAGCGGCGCTTCTCTTCATCGTCTCCGCGTTTGCGGAAACCAATCGATTGCCGTTCGACCTTCCTGAAGCGGAAGCGGAATTAGTCGCTGGTTATCATGTCGAATACAGCTCCTTAAAATTTGCGCTCTTCATGATGTCCGAATATGTCAACATGGTGATCGCCTCCGCTTTGATGGTGAGTTTATTTTTTGGTGGTTGGCAGGTCCCTTTTCTTTCCACTGAATTGTTACGAGCCCATGCCGGATCGATTCTTTATTATGCTCTATTTGTTTTTGGATTTCTTTCCATCCTCGCCGGAATTGCTTTGTTTCGCAAAAAACATTTAGTCACTTACCGAGATCTTCGAGATAAAGAGACCAAGGTGTTAGGGGTACCTGCCGT
The DNA here is from genome assembly GCA_041746775.1 of bacterium. GTDB lineage: Bacteria > UBA10199 > UBA10199 > DSSB01 > DSSB01 > JBGTGJ01. The sequence continues at coordinate 3,809 of JBGTGJ010000248.1, read as the reverse complement.
TTTGGCAGGAATCGGGATTATTATTTTTCAACTGATCCACGGCCCGTATTTATTTGAAGCGACCGGTTCGCAGATTACGACTGCTTTCTTTCAAGTCGGTGCCTTTTTGCTCAAAGTACTGTTCTTCTGTTGGGTGTTTATCTGGGTGCGGTGGACGTTGCCGCGGTTTCGTTATGATCAATTGATGAGATTGGGGTGGAGAGTGATGTTGCCGCTAGCTTTGGTGAATGTGGTGGTCACCGCAGGAATTTATTTAATTTTATGAACGGATTTTCCATTTTATTTTACACGTTAGCTTCTTTCGCCATCCTCTCGGCGATTGGGGTGATTAGTGTGCGCAATCCACTCTACTCCGCGCTTTCTTTGATCGTGACGTTGTTTTCGCTCGCAGGTTTATACGTCACGTTGGATGCAGGGTTTCTCGCGATTATTCAAATTCTCACCTATGCCGGTGCGATCCTTGTCCTGTTTATTTTTATCATCATGTTGCTCAATCTTCATGAAGAGGAATTAGTCGAGAAGGGATATTCCAAAATCATGTTAGGTTTGCTGAGCTGCTTATCGCTGCTGTTGTTTTTAGCGTTAGGATTTATTTTGCAGATTCCTCGGCTTGAATTTCCTACGATGCTGGGGGATTTTGGTTCGGCGCATTCATTGGCGCGAGGATTATTTACGAGCTACGTGATTCCGTTTGAAATAGCGGGGGTATTGCTAACGGTGGCTTTGGTAGGGGCGGTGTTGTTGGCGAAGAGGAAGTTTTTATGATTTCGATCAATCACTATTTAATACTCGCTTCCGCCCTATTTGTGATTGGATTCACCGGCGTGATCCTACGCCGGAACATGTTGATTATTTTTATGTCGATTGAGTTGATGCTCAACGCAGTCAATCTCTCTTTTGTCTCTTTCTCCCGTTTTTTAGGAAATCTTGAAGGACAACTCGCCAGTTTTTTTATCATCGTGCTCGCGGCGGCCGAGGCGGCGGTGGGACTAGCGATTATTGTGTTGGTGTTTCGTCGTCGAGGTTCGGTTCAGTCGACCGAGTTGACGCAATTAAGGGATCTTAACGATGTCGATTAGTCTGATCATCCTCTTCCCTCTTGTAGGTGCGATCTTGAACGGATCGCTTGCCCTCTTTCAGGCGACTAAGAAACACAAGGTTCCTGAAAGTCTGGTGAGCTTGATCGGAGTGTTGCTTCCTTTTTTAAGTTTTGGTGTGGCATTGAAATTAGGGATCCCCTTTCTTCAAGGGAGAGAAGAACCGCTAGAGCAATCTTTATTTTCGTGGATTACCGCCGGTAACTTTCACGTCGAAGCGGCCTTTATGCTCGACCGAATTTCCGTTGTGATGAGCTTGATTGTGACGGGGGTTGGTTCGCTCATCCATCTTTATTCCACCAGTTATATGAAAGGGGAGGAGGGGTTTGCTCGCTACTTTACTTATTTAAATCTCTTTCTCACCTTCATGCTCCTCTTAGTATTGGGGGATAATCTCCTGCTCCTCTTCGTCGGTTGGGAAGGGGTGGGGCTCTGCTCTTATCTCTTGATCGGATTTTGGTTTGATGATCCGGCGAAGGCGTATGCGGGGAAAAAGGCTTTTATTGTGAATCGAATTGGGGACTTTGGATTTTTGATTGGGATCTTTTTGATTCTATCTGTGTTGCTGCCGGGAGTTTCGTCACCCACTTCCATTCTGAAATTTTCCTATTTGTCGGAACACGTTTCGCTCCTCACTCCGATGGCATTTCTCATCACCCTCTTTCTGTTTATTGGGGCGACGGGAAAATCGGCGCAGATTCCACTCTACGTCTGGCTTCCCGATGCGATGGCCGGTCCGACCCCGGTTTCCGCACTCATCCATGCCGCAACGATGGTGACCGCCGGGATCTATATGGTGGTGCGACTGCACTTTCTCTACGATTTAGCGCCGCAAACGCTTCATATTATTGCGGTGGTCGGAACGGTGACGGCGCTCTGGGCCGGATTGATTGCTCTCACTCAAAACGATATTAAGAAGGTGCTCGCTTATTCGACCGTCTCGCAATTGGGCTATATGTTTTTAGGACTAGGGGTAGGGGCGTATAGTGCGGGGCTGTTCCACGTTCTCACCCATGCTTTTTTCAAAGCACTGTTATTCCTCGGCGCTGGCTCGGTCATCCATGCCTTGAGTGGAGAGCAGGATATTCAAAAGATGGGGGGGATTCGTAAAAAGATTCCGATCACTTTTTTTACCTTTTTTGTTGCGACGTTGGCGATTGCTGGGATTCCTCCACTCGCCGGATTTTTTTCCAAAGATGAAATTCTCTGGCAGGCATTCCACCATGGGCACAAAGTACTTTGGTTGTTGGGATTTATGACGGCCGGTTTAACGAGCTTTTATATGTTCCGTCTGGTCAGTCTGACTTTTTTTGGAAAGTCGCGCTTAAGTCATGAAGCGGAGCATCACTTGCATGAGTCGCCGTGGCCAATGAGTTCCGTTTTAATTATTTTGGCCATCCTTTCCGCCGTGGCTGGATTTTTGGGAGTGCCGCATGCGCTCGGGGGAGAAAATTGGATTCAGCAATGGCTGCATTTAGAAGCGGGGGTTCATGAGGCGCATGGCGAGGTTCTTTCCCTCGAGAGAAATCTCGCGATTCTTTCTGCTGGTTGGGCCGCGTTGAACGGGTTTTTTGCGATGTTGATTTACCTTCGTTTTCCAGCCTTCCCACAAAAGGTCCGACAGTCGATGCGGGCTCTTTATCAACTGCTTTGGAATAAATTTTATGTCGATGAGATCTACGATTGGCTGTTTGTTCGGCCAATTCGGTGGATCAGTCAGGTGGTGTTGGCGCGAGGGATCGATCAGGGGTTGATCGATGGCGGGATGGTTAATGGATCGAGTCGTGTGGTTAGTGGATTGGGTGGAGTGATCAGTGTTTTGCAATCGGGGCTAGCTAATAGTTATGCATTATATTTTTTAGTTGGGTTAGTTGGGTTCATCATTTTCTTGGTCGTTTTTTAAAATATTTATGCTTCAGTGGATTGAACAATACATCTTAACGATCGTCATCTTTGCTCCATTATTGGGAGCATTGATTTTGCTTGCGGTTCCTAGAAGGGCCACCCGCGCGATTCGGGCGCTTGCTTTGGTGACCACATTTGTCACCTTCATTTTTTCACTTCATCTTGTTTATCATTTTCAGCCAAAGGCTGGTTACCAATTAGTCGAACTTGCCCCATGGATTCAGAGTTTAGGAATGACTTATCATGTCGGGATCGATGGGTTTTCCTTATGGTTGGTTTTGCTCACCACCTTTCTTATGCCGATCACGGTTTTGTTTTCCACCGGCTCCATCAAAGAAAAACAAAAAGGATATTACATTTACCTGCTCATCCTCCAAACCGGGATGTTGGGGGCGTTATGTGCGCTCGATCTCTTCCTCTTCTATATTTTTTGGGAGGCGATGTTGGTGCCGATGTATTTCTTGATTGGGATCTACGGTGGGAAGCGAAGGATCTATGCGGCGATCAAGTTTTTTATTTTTACGCTGATCGGTTCGGTCTTGATGCTCTTGGCGATGGTCTATCTTTATTATCAGGCGGGGCAGACGTTTGCGCTGGATCGGTGGATGGAGGTGGCTCTCACCCCTAAAGTTCAATTAATATTATTCAGTGCGTTCGCCCTTTCTTTTGCGATCAAAGTGCCGATGTTTCCACTGCATACTTGGTTGCCGGATGCTCACGTGGAAGCTCCGACGGCGGGGAGTGTGATCTTAGCAGGAGTGCTCCTCAAAATGGGAACCTACGGGTTTGTGAGATTTGCGATGCCGC
>JBGTGJ010000247.1:0-2083 GCA_041746775.1 bacterium | reverse complement strand
AATCTCTCGGATCGCATTGCTTGAATCAGTTTTCGGTTTTACAGAGGATTGCCCTGATTTGGCGGCGAGTCTAACCTGCTCCTCAATCCCCTCTTCAGTTTCATGGGTAGGAGCCTTCTTTCCTATTGATATAACATTCTTTCGCCCCTCAACCTGTTCACGTAAGGCGCGCACCGTTTTGATCGCTTCGGTTAATTTTTGCCGAGCTGATTGATACTCTTTGGCGATCTGACTTTCTTTTCCCCCCTGTGTAGGAAGTAAAGCCCCATCGTTTCGTAATTTTTGCACCTGTTCACTCAGATCCTGCAACGAGGCCACAGCCTGGCGGATTTCTTCACTCGCCTCTTTTAAAACATCATTCTTATTGGCCCATCGACTAAGCTGTTCTGCTTCCTGACGAAGTTTAAACTCTTCACGAATCGTCGAAGTATGGCGAAGCTGGTCCACAATGTTAGCTAACTCTTCTTTGGCACGCGCGCGAATCTCAGGGGTTTCTCCCCTTTTTGCTTCAATCACCAGCTTGAGCGTGTTGAGATTGATATTGAATTTTGCGACTTCTAGCCTTGCTTGGTCTAAATCTTTGGTGGCAGATTTTATCTCCTTCTCAGATGTCGCATTTTCGAGTTTCTTTTCGAAATGTCTGACCTTTGCCTCTAATTCCGCATGAGTGGCTCGGAAATTTCCGAGGTTTTCCCCTTGAGGTAATTCAACATGCCCTTTCGACAAACCCAACGTTTGCAAGATTTTTGAAGCAAATTTTGACCGTTCCGAAGTTGCATCTCTTTCCCCACTCTCTGTCCAAGTGACCAATTCTGCAAAATCTTGTTTAAAAAATCGATCGATCGCCTCTCGGACTTGCGCGCGGGTTGGAATTTTTGATGGAGTGGTTTTTAAATGGATACCAAGGGAGAGAACCCCCTCTTCCCCCACCATCTTGAGATAAAAATTTCTACTTCCCGTATTTGGGGCTTCGCTTTCCACCAAACGATCCCCGTATTTCTCTTTTAATTTTCTAATTAAATCCGCAGCTTTCTGATTCCCTCTAATTTCGATCTGATATTGTTGCCATGGCCCTTCCCTTTGATTTTCAACTTCTTCATTTCGATCGATTTTTAAGATCAAACCCTCCTCGGTTAAAATTTGCGTAAAGCTACTAGAATCGGAATTGGCTTTCTTTTCTCTTTCAACCCTTTCTAGTGCCATTTCTTCCGCGGTATCTAATGCCTTCGCTCCCCCTGGAGTAGATTTATCAACGGCAGATTTCTCCGCTGAAATATCTTTTGGTTTAGCGGCCTCGGATCCTCTTTTCGCTGCCAATCTTACCGGTGGAGGGGTTTTGTCTTCGGTACCGAGTTTGTTGGGAGGTAATTCTTGAGCAATGGGTTCTCGAGTAGATTGATCGGTTGAAGGAGATCTCCCCAATTCGATTTCTTTTTCCACCGGCACCAATGGAACCGGCGGTTTTTGTGCAACCTCTTCCTTCGGCGCTTGCAATTGCTTCAACCTAGCAACAAAGCTGGAAATCTTTAAATCTTGATCGATGCTATTTCTTCCCGCCTCCCAATTATCGCGTGTGGTTTGATCGAAGATGTATTGCCCATAACGGTCTTTGGCTTGAAAAAGCCGATCTCCATTGGTGAGAAGAGCTAAACCTTCGGCGATCGCTCGAGGTGATTCATGAAATTTGGGTTCCATCAACTGACTGGTGAAAGCATCTTTTTGTTTTTGCAAAAGCTCTGCTTGAATTTTTAAACCAGACTCTTTGACTCGTGGATTGGTGAGTGCTCCTTGAATGGGGTGCGTTAGAATATGGGTAAACTTAAGACCTACTAATGTCGCCAAGCTGTGCAATAAAGCTTCAGGGGATCTCGCCTTTTCTAATTCTTCGCCTAATTTTAATCCGCGTTTGTATCGAAGGTTTTGGTAAACGACGTCGAATGCAGTGGAAGCTTGGCTGTATGCAGCCATTCCGAGAAACTCCGCACGAAAGGCGCCGGCATAATAGCCAATTTTCTCTAAACCCCTTAAAGCTTGAATCTCTGCCTGAATCTGCTGCGCGAGGATCCCTCTTAAATAATGGGTA
>JBGTGJ010000246.1:0-16915 GCA_041746775.1 bacterium | reverse complement strand
TCATGCCGCTTCTGTTCGATGCGGTGAAGTCCTACACGACCGTAGGGGAAATCATGGGGACGTTACGAGAGGTTTGGGGGGAATACCATGATCCGTGTATTTTGTAGGGGAGAAACCTTGTGTTCGCCCTTTTTCGCGTTACTCCGTGGTAGCGGGCGAACACAAGGTTTCTCCCCTACAGTGCTTTAAACATTCCGATCGATAATCGTCGCCACACCCATTCCATGCCCAATACATAATGTGATCAATCCGTAGCGTTTATTTTGTCTTTCTAATTCATCCAAGACCGTTCCAAGCAAGATCGCGCCCGTTGCACCTAGTGGATGTCCCAACGCGATTGCGCCACCATTGACATTGATCTTATCCATATCGAGTTTCAACTCTTGAGCGACAGCAAGAGGAACTGGGGCGAACGCTTCGTTGATTTCAAATAGATCAATATCGGAAATTTTTAGTTTGGCCTTTTGAGTGACTTTTTGAATGGCAGGAATCGGTCCGAGCAGCATGATAATGGGGTCAGATCCAACTTCTACGGTGGCAACCACACGGGCGCGTGGTTTGAGATTGTGTTCTTTGCATGCTTTTTCACTGGCGAAAAGAACTGCGGCCGATCCATCGACAATTCCGCTCGAATTTCCGGCGTGGATAACTCCATCTTCTTTAAAGACCGGCTTGAGCCCACCCAATTTTTCCACCGTGGTTCCTGGACGCATATGTTCATCTTTTTCAAACAGGAAAGTTTTCCCCTCGGCATCTTTGGCTTGAACAGGGATGATCGATTTTTTAAATCGCTTCTCTTCCCACGCTTGTGCTGCAAGGTTTTGCGAGCGCACGGCAAATTCATCTAACTGCTTTCGATTGAAGCCAAATTTTTCCGCAATCAATTCCGCCGACAAACCTTGAGGAATTAAATTGAATCGCTCCGTTAGTTTGGAACCATCCATATTAAAATTAATACTCATTGGCACACGGGTCATATGCTCCACACCACCACCGATCAGAAGATCCGACATCCCCGCCATGATCGTGTGTGCCATTAAATTACACGCCGAAAGCCCCGAGCCACAAAATCGATTGATCGTTGCCCCTGGAGTATCGACCGGCCAACCGGCAGCCAACACTGCTTCACGGGCGATAACGTTGTCTTGCTCCTCTCGCTGCGATACACAGCCATACAAAACATCTTCGATGAGTTCCGGCTTAACCTTGTTTCTTTCCACAATCGCTTGAAGCGGAACGGCCGCGAGATCGATCGGGTGAGTAAACTTGAGACTTCCTTCTCGCTTGCCACGAGGGGTTCGAACAGCGTCAATGATATAGGCTTGAGACATGTTTTTCTCCTTATGCAAATCAGTTGTCATTCCTGTGAAAACAGGAATCCATTTTCTGTCATTAATGATTTTAGAATTTTACCGAGTTTTTCGGCCATAGCGGAATTGATCGTGAGATCGCAATGGATTTCCACAAGATCGAACATCGAATTTCGAACATCGAACATCGCTGAATTCCCCTTTAACCCCACTTTGTCATCCTGGAGAAATCCAGGATCCATTTTCTGTGAAATAAACTACCAAAAAGTTTTAGCCCTCGCCCTCGGGAGGGGAGAGGGTTGGGAGAGGGTGGAAGGTGTGAATTGTTTATAACCCCCACAATCCAAAGTGGATAAGCAGCACTAACCATATGAAACTTAAAACAAAAATTAAACCATCCACACCTGTGGATAGAGATGTTCATAAGTGTAATGTAGGGCAGTATATGGCGTTCTTTCTGGGTGGATCCTTGATTTCCCTAAAAACCGTCAAATTTCCCCCTAAAAAGCGTCGCGCATTTATCCAAAAAACCTATAAAAAATAGTGACTTCACAAAAAATAATTAGTATCGCAACTTTTACAACAGGTAACCGATAACCCTCCCAATCCTACAACTTTTTTTTCAACTTAAAGGATTTGGAAACTCATGGGTGGCTTTGATGAATTTAAAAAACTGAATTTGCAGCAAGGAGGAATCAAGCATTCTCCTCTATCCCTTGCTATACCCGAAAGCTCCCCCACCTTTTCCCCACAATCTAAAATTTTTCAAATACTCGAAGCCAAACTTGGTTCGGGGCCACAAAGTTTAAGTCACAAACTTTCGTTACTGATCCAAAATGGAAATAGCCTCCGCGAAGCGGTTTTATCTTTACTCCCCGATGACAAGAAAAAGTTTTTCTCCTTAATCGACCAGCAACGTTTCCAACGATTTGTCTCTTTATCTCAAGAAACTCGAGCTGAAATATTTCATCAACGCCTTTTTCATTTTGGTCATGAGCTCAAGAAAGATCGAGAGCCTGAGCTAGTTAATGCCATCTTTTCATCTTTTGATCAGGAGGGGGGGGAGAAAAATTCCATTCCTGCTGAATTAAAAACCAAGGCAAAAGAAGAGTTAGAACTTGCCAAAGGGAGAGGGGATGTTTTCGCACGGATTGAAACTGCGGTCACGCAGCTACCTCGCGAGTTAACGTATATTCCTGGGTTAGGTGGAATGGCGGGTGCAGGGTTGGCGTTTAGCGGATTGAGGATGGCATTGCTACCATTAGTGCTTCGTTCCTCTGCTTTGGCGGCTGTGGGGCGAATATTAGGACCTTCTATCGTGGCTTCAACGATTGCATTTCCCGGAGAAATTGTTGCCTTTGTGGCTGCTAAAAATGGATTGAGAACAGCCTTGGGTGAAAAAGTTGATTACAGCCCCCAAGGTTTACAAAATGAAGCGCAATCAGCATTTTACACTTTGACTCCATTAAAAGTGTTTGGAGCTGCTGGAAAATCAGCGGTCCAAAGTATTCAAAAGAGTGCTGTAACCTCGACTTCACGAGTTGCTCAAACCTTCCAACAGTTTTCTTACAAAGCGGTTCCACAGTTTGCCATGTTGGGTGGTATCATGACCGGCAAAGGGGTTGAGATTGCGGTTGGTCATTCCAACTACATGGGGGGAGTTCATTTCGCGTTCGATTCGTTTGTGACTTTGGGCCATTTCTATGGGTCTGGAAAAATTTTAGAAAGTTTCCCTGGGTATGTTCGTCTCAATCACCGCTTCCATCAGAATAGCGAGCAGATGCTGCTTCGGCCGCCGGTTAATCCTTTGCAGGGGTTTTCGCCGATTGGTCCACGACTTGCGTGGGCAGGAGTTGAGGGGAAAGGTCTCGATTTAAATAATGCAGCGATGGCTATAAAAGATGGGGATGGTGGTGATGTGATGCAGGGTAGGCATAAATGTGCCTCTCCTGCAGCGTTTGATAAAACCGAAGCAGCTCATAAATTACCGAGGGAAGAGGATGAGTCTGTTCCGATTCAAAGACCTATAAAAAAGGGAAAACCAGCAGATCACTCCCCCCCACCTTTGGAAACAAAGCCTGATACGATTGAAGATAAACATACTCCCACATTGAGAGCTGAAGGGGTCCCTCCAGTTTCTTTAGATCCACCATCTATTAAAGACTCTGGAGATTATACCATTGAGCAAACTCGACGTCCTTCACGGCATATTAGCTTAAGAGAATTATCACAAATGGCCGATGTAAGACGTGCTCTATTTCCGGAAGCCGAGGTTGGCGAAAAAAATAATGGGAATCACGTTAATGGTAATGGGCATGTAAATGGTAATGGTAATGGACATTCCGTTCATCCAGCAGTGGCAGCAAGTATTGAGAATGCTTCTGGGGTTGATAAAAGAATATTAGATTCCCGAGCGGTGCGAGACCTTCTTCCTATACCACAACGCAGGCCAAATTTAGTTCCGAGTATTCATGATAAACCAACTGCCATCAAAGAAGTTCCAGCAGAAAAGGTGCAAGTTGCTGAACCAGCAGTCGTTGAAGAAGCTAAAATTGTTGTCGACCTCGAGGCTCTCAACGATAGACCAACTCCCAGTGGGCCGCCACTGGCAGTCGGGGAAAAAACATCTAAGCAGTTTAAAGTAGAAGCAGGAACCATGTTGGCAGATGAGTATGAAGTCAAAAGTCTTGTAGGTCGTGGAGGTATGGGAGAAGTTTGGTTGGCTAAGGATACTAGTTTAGATCGCGAAGTGGCAGTCAAAGTTTTGAGATTCGAGGAAGGTCGAGAGCCACTAGAGGGGGACATTCAGGAGTTTTTAGATGAGGCGCGTAAAACTGCAAAAGTGGAAAATGCTCCTGAAATAATCAGAGTTATTCGACTGCCTAACAATAGCATCGCCATTGTAATGAAGCTGGTGAAGGGTTTAGATCTTGGCAAGATTCAAAGATATCTTTTCGATCCAGATCCAAAATTAAATGGATATGAAGAGGTACTAAAAATTCGCGCGAAGTTTCCCACTATTGTTGAAAGAATAAGTCTTATTCAACAAGTCTTTGAAGCACTTCATGAAGTCCATGGGCAGGGTTTTGTTCATCGCGATATCAAAGGGGCCAATTTAATTTTGGACAAAAAGGGTAAGCTAGTTGTTTTAGATCTCGGTATGGCCAAGTTGAGAGGTAAAACAAATGCGTCGGAAACTAGCGAGCATACTCTTCCAGAGTTTCAAGATGGAAATGATAAAAAATCAACAATGGTAGGACAAATTGTTGGTACCCCTGGTTACATTCCTCCCGAAATGCTTCTGCAAATGGAGCCAAATAATCCTCGTGTTTTAGATATTTTTTCTGCCGGTGTTTTGGCATTTGAAATTGCCTTTGGTGCTGATCCTTTTGCCGAGCACAAACCTGGCGATCCTAGTCTTGGAGAGCCAAAACTAATTCCTGTTAGAGATTCTAAAGGCCGAGTCGAGCTATCACCTTACTCTACTCTTAAAAGCCAGATTCCAAGTTATAAAGATGTCACAAAAATTGAATCGTCCCCCTACTTGGATGAGTTAGAAAATGTAATTCGGAAATCTTTGGAAAGATATCCTGATCAGCGTACTCAAAGTGCTAAGGCAGTGGCGGATGCGGTGAGGGGGATTAAGGAGAGAATTATTAGGGAAAATGAATTGATGGAGAAGGTGAAGGAGACAAAGCAAAAATTGACGGTACTTGAACAAGGAATTGCGGCAGCAAAGAAAGAGCAGCCGGAGAAATGGGCAGAGTTTGATCATGGTCATACTACGCCCGAGAAATGGCGCCGAGTGCATCGACCTATCATGAGGCTTAGGAAGTTATACAACGAATGGAAGAAGTTAGTTAATGAGCAGATTGAATTGTTAAGGGAAGGACTTTTGGTTTCCAATGGATCAATGCCTCGAGTTCAGAAGACCATCGCAGAATTGGCATCTCAGCAGCTAGAGAGGTCCAGGGAGTTAGGGCTGGAAGAAGATGAAATTCAGGATTTAAAAAAATTAATTCGAAGATATGATGTGGCTACACCTGAGGATCCCAATAAAAGTTTAAGTTCTGCGCTTGATGGCAAGTTACAGCTTAGGATTGAAGCAGTAGATATCCAAACAGGTCGGCCTGTTCCAAAGGACATGAGATTAAGAGTAATACCGTTTGAAAGAGAAGGGGAAGATGCAGAGGGGATAGATTGGGGAAATTATCGAGAAGGTAAAGCAATTATTGATAAGTCTCTTTTAAGTCTCAATGGTGACCTTAATTTGCCAGAAGGTTATCATATTTTTGAATTGACCCAGTCTGGTTATGCTCCCATTCGAGTTCCAGACATCATTAGATACCAAGATATCAGACAGCATCTTTTATTAAAAAAGCCCCACGATCTTAAGTTTGAATTAGTTCCTGAGAAGCTCGTTCCGCCTGGGCATACTGTAGTACATGGGGGAAGAGGGTTTTTAGGGATTGGGAATAACATTACCAGATTGTCACCATTAACTTTTTATAGTGCTCCTGAAACCGAAAGAGTGGATTTTGACACGATAGCAGTAAGTTATGCGCCGGTCACCTTAAGTGGATATAAATTATTTCTTAAAGCTCAGTTGGACTACCTTAATACCATCATTAAGGAAGGTAACATTAAAGAGGCGCTTAATTTTATTAATAATGGACTTCGGTTTTATATACCGCGTACTCAGTTAAAATTGCCGGAGGAAGGCGGGAGCGATTTAAAAACCGCCTTAGATGGTTTAAATTTATTTTGGGATATCGTGGCTGAGAAAGAGGGGAATGCAATTCAATTTAAATTAAAAGAACGTGAACCTCGAAGCGATGGCTTTCAATATGATGCCTTCAAAAGTAAAATGCACCCGGATCAGCCAGTTGTTAATATCGAATATATAGCGGCGGAAGCTTATGTTACCTGGTTATCTAAAAAAGGATTCAAATTCGAATTAATGACAGCTGATGAAAAGCAAAGAATTGCAAGAAATGGTTTTCCTACGACCCATCCTTGGGGCAATGAGGATAATCCTAATTACTCAACTTCGCGATTGGTCTTTCCAGACAATAAAAATAGTCATTTAATGCCTGTAGGTACCCATCCACTTGGTGAAGAAGCTAATCGAGATTTTTCTATATATGGTAATCCTGTTACAGGAGAGAGGGTAATTGACTTAATTGGAAACGGTAGAGAATGGACCAACACTGTAGGTGAAAAAGGTACACGCGTTATTATCGGCGGTTCTGATCGCACTTCCGTGGGAATGTCTTTCTTTCCTTTCACATATCCTTCTTTTTCTGAAAGAAATTTTACTAATCCCGGACAAGGTAAATTCAGAACTATTGTAAGGTATTCAAAGAAAAAGTGATTTTTCTATAATCTTCCTAAAAAACTTAAAAACTTTTCACTCTTTCACACTTTTCATAGATTAAGATTTTTTTTATAGTGAAACATGGTGTTGAGTACCCCCTATTGTCAAAAAATTGACCTAAAGATAGATTTCAATAACTCATTGATAACATTAATTTATTTTTATATTTCCTATTATAAAATTCGTTGAATTGTAAAAATGTGAGGTTTATGTACATCATTTGTCAATTTAGAGTTCTAACACCTTCCTATATATCTTATTGAAATTACATAACTATTCATAAAATATTATTTTCTGCCAGAATAGGCATGTTGATTGCTCTACCTAACCATCTCTGAAGCCCTAGTTTTATTAAAAAGGAGGTGTGGGGATGGTTAAAAAGGCAAAAAAATTAATATTTAGTGGTTTGATGCTTCTTGTGTTTAATGTAATTTACTCTTCCACAAGTTGGTCATATACATTTCCAACTTTTGGTAGTACAAAACTCTACACCTATAATACCTACCACTCCTTAAATTCAAATACCCGATGCGTTGTATCGTATTTTACTGACCATTATAGAATCACATATGAAAAATATAAATATGTATACATAAATGGGACTTTTTCTTTGAAGTGGGTTGGTGAAGCTTCTTGGAATGTCCCAATTGCCGATACAAACGATTTTACCTTTTCGATAGACAATGGAAGTTTCGTTGCTGAACTGAATGGAGTGATTAGTTTCATTGTTACTCCGACTAGGGATTTCATTCTGAGAAAGTTGGATATGGTCTCTGGTGCTGACCCATTTCCTCAAACTTAATGGATCGGTGACGGAGATAATTTTAAGGCCCCTAATTCGGGGCCTTTTTTTCGTCCTAATCGGTGACGGAGTAAATTTAGTCAAAATTTCAATTGGTATCTTAACTCACCCCAATTCTTTTTATCGCCTTTCTGCGGTCTTTTCTCCCCAAGCAAAACCCTTACATGTGGTGTTAACAGGACAAATTTTCAGGTTATCACCCTTTCATTTGCTATTTTATGTTTGATAACTAATTGAAACTATTTGTATTTTTATATTTTATATTTTGAACTAAATATTGGCCATAATATTGCACATTATTTTTCCAGGAGATTATATTTATGGCCGAAGTCAATAATTCAAAAATTCAGCAATGCCGGGAATATTTTTCCCCCAACGAAAGAGCTTCAGATGAAAGTAAAGCCGGCTTTAAGGCAGCAATTGGTGATTACCAAAAGCTTCCTAAAAAAGAGCTAGAGATGAAGCTGTTATTCCATCAACAAAGAGTTTCTTCAGGCTCTAAAGCGACTGATGCTGAAAAGTCAGAAAGCGCTGGTTACCTTGGTGGACTGGGTAGTGTGGGAATCACTGGGATTGTTGGGTCGGGGCAGGTTGATACAAATACTCAAGAAGGGGTGCAATTTAAACAATGCCTTGATTATCTTAGATCGGGTGCAATGAAGTTGTATCAAGAGGATAAGCCTGGGGCGACAAAGCTAATTGCCAAAGCATCTGCAAAACATCAGGTTAATGGTGCGGTTAGATTGTTAGGAAATAATAACCGTTGGGAAATCAAAAAAAGCGAGGGATCCAATATCACCAGCATCAAAATCCCCGAGGTAAAGTGTACTGTTAAATAGGTTATTATTTTTGAAGTGCTTCGTAGTTTTTAATGGCTTTCAAGGCTAGCGGGTAATTTCCGAGCTCTTTATAGACCCTTGCTAAAGATAAAAGTCCTTCCGGATAAGTAGGATATCTCTTCACTAATTTTTGGGACAGATACAAAGCCCTTTTAATCTGATGCGCATTTCCTAAAACGTGGATTAATTTGTCTAATACAAATGGATTTTCCGGGTCAATTTTAAGCCCAAAAATGTGATATTTTACTGCAAATGTTGTAAATTTTGAAATTTCAGTTTCGCCATCAAATGGATTATTTAAGGAAGCCTGATTGCTAAATATAAGAGAAAGTAAAACTCTAGAGGAGATTGGAAAAGTCTCAATTAAAGGTAAAGTTTTTGACCTTGGATCAATGTCAAAAATGGTAAAAGATTTGTTCTCGCCAGATTTTTTTTCAACTCCTACGACTAAATGATTGATGTTGTTAATTTCTTCACCCGATTTTGATTTTGTTGCATATAGGATATTAATTTTCTCATTCGCAATTTTTGCCAACGCCTTAAACAAAATCACATAGTCCAAACAATTTGCTAGCTGATCATTCGCTGATTCTTTTGGGGTGCGCACCTTGGTTTTTTTATCGTAATCATAACGAATACCCAATCCAACCTCAGCATCCCTAATAAACCTATCAATCGCCTCAGCCCTTGCAATCGAACGATCGGTATCGCTCAGCTTCTTCTTCTCGATTTCTAGCTTTTCCTTTTCAAAATAATTTAGAAATTTATTTTTTAATTCTGGGCCGAGATTAATCCACGGGATTTCAATCTTCTTTTTAGCTTTTAACCACTCTGCAATTTTGGGATTTTTTTCGGCTAGATGAATGGCGCGGTCGTAAACCTCTTGGCTACAGACCACTCCATTTTCGACACTGACTAACTTTTGAACCGGGGTAGGGCCCTGATGAAAATAGGTCTCGATAAACCCTTTATCAAAATCCTTTTCGGACTGCTGATAATGACGCTGGAGATGCTTGTAGATACTCCAAGCTTGGGAGTCCTTCCGGGCTTTAACGCAGTAGAGGCCTTGGTTGCTCATGGTGATACTCTTGTAATTTCAATTACTTATGGGTGCTTGTGATTTTTATTCCTTTTCGACAATCAGGCCAAGAAGTTTCGGATTATTTTGCTCTCATTTCGTAACTTCCCCTTCAAACTCTTGATGCAGAGTCACTGGCGCATGCTGTTTGCGACGGAATCGCATATTGAAAAGCTCCACGATAAGCGAGAAGGACATAGCGAAGTAAATGTAACCCTTTTCAATATGGCTACCCAGTCCTTCTGCGACGAGCATCACGCCGATGAGAAGTAAAAAGGAGAGGGCTAAGATTTTTAAACTGGGATGTTGATTAACAAATGCACTGAGCCTTCCACTGAAGGCCATCATGATTCCAACTGAGATCAAGACCGCAATAATCATGATTTCAACCTGTCTTACCATCCCCACCGCTGTTAAGACGGAATCTATCGAAAAAACCATGTCTAGCACGACAATTTGGGCTACCACGCCAGAAAATCCGGAAGGGCGGGTTGATATTTCAGATTCATGAGATCGTTCTAGCTTGTCATAGATTTCATGCGTTGCTTTTCCAATAAGAAACAGTCCGCCAAAAATCATGATTAAGTCCTTGGCGGAAATTTGATTCCCCAAAATAGTAAAGAGTGGAGCGGTGAGTTTGATTAGCAATGTAATACCAAATAGCATGCCGACTCTCATGATGACCGCAAGTGAGAGCCCTACGATTCTAGCTTTTGCTTGCTGATGTTGCGGAAGCTTTGAGGATAGAATCGCAATGAAGACGAGATTGTCGATCCCTAGTACAACCTCCATGAGTGTGAGTGAAAGAAGAGGAACAATAGTGCTAGTCAGCATAGGTTATTTCACTAACCTAACTTTTCTTGAGAGAAAAGATTTAATTGAAGACTTTATAAAATCCAAAAAATAGATCGAGCCCCATCTTGGGTTGATTACCGTTAAGCCAAGTTTTTAGTGGAAAACTTCCCGACACCTCCATTCCCCAACCCCGCCAAATGTCGACCGTTAGTCCTTGAGTCAAAGACAAGATCTCTCCGCCGGTGTTTGGGATTACCTGCGGTAAATCACCACCTCGCCCTTTCCCTTCTAGGCTAAAATTGACTTCCAAAAAAAGTTGTAAGATTGGATGCGGAAGCCAAGAGGCGCCGATTTTATTGAAAAATCGATTTCCGGGCAGCATCCCAAAATTATTGTCGGTAAATGGAAAGCTCCCCTGTGCAAAATAATAAAGCCAAGCGACATCATTCAAATAAGCTGAATAAACTAGCCCGACATTTCCTTCATGCGCTCCATTGCCAGTTCTAAGTAACACCCCTCCAGGTTGAGTGCCTGCGTTATCCGACTGTCGGCTTAAATCAAACTTAGGGCCAAACGCAAAAGAGAGATTATGCGCATCAAAAAAATGGTGTTTGTGTTCTCCATAATCTTTTTTCGACCAGGGGGACCAAAGACCAACTAAAATCAAGTCGGATAATCCTCCTAAGGTTTCCGTTTCACGTTCCAAGCTTCCTGCGACTCGGATGTCGCTCTCCAACACCGCGGCATGTAAAAATGAAGTGAACTTCCATTTGGCGGTCGGTTGATAATCGACGATCATCACCGGGATCCAACGTTGATCATGAATCTCGGCTGCTCCGTCAATGCTTTCTCCCTCAGGAGCCACGTTATCAAATCGCTGATAGTGGGTGTAAACACCGATGGAAACTTCTCCAACCGGAGCCTTTTCTCCTCGTGTAAAATCGGCAGCAGGAAAGTCTTCAAAAGGGGCTGCAGAGGTATCTGTTTCAGTGTCGGCTTGAAGGGGAGGGGAGACCAGCATCCCTAGAAATAATAAAATGAATAATAGTCTAAAAAAAACATAAATGTTCCTCATTTTTTAAAAATATTACGCCGTTGCTTCAGGTACCATCGAGCTCTTTAAATTTTTAAGTAGGAAAAGAAGAATGCCGATCCAAAGGATATGAAATCCAACTAAAACACCAATCATCCAGAAAAGAGAAATCTTTATTCCAAAAGTAAGAAGCAATATCATGATCGCCCCAAATCCGATCCCCAGTCGTGTCATCATTCCTTCTAAAATCGGTCGAAGTAAATTGTATTGATCAGGGTGGATGCGAAGTAAAAGTCTTTCCGTAGCCGGTTCGTAAAGTGTTCCCCAAAGACTTTCTTCTAAAATTCGAATCACAAAAATAACGGGGAGAGCAACTTGAATCAGCAAGTAGGAGGTACTTGTGATCAGTGCGATCGGTAACGCCAACAGCGCAAAAGCAAGTCCAAAGCGGCGGATAATTCGGCCGGTGCCAAGTCCGATCATAAGTAGGCTTAAGCCGTTCATCCAAATATAAAATTTTGCCAAAGTACCAACGAAGCCGCCATCTCCTTCCCCTTGGGTAGAAAGCAGCCAATAAAATAAATAATCTAGAAGGATCGTCGCGATTCCGGTACTAAAAAATCCGATCGCCAAGAATAATAAGCTCCGGTCAGAGCGAATCGATTTCCATGCCTGGGTAAAATGCCCTGAAGAGATCTCTTCCTCAGCAGGCTCGATGGACTGTGTGGGCCTCTCCGCTTTTTGCCGCTGCAAAAGATAGATCAACGTGACCAAAACAAAAATAGCTAAACTCATGGCGATCATCAGATGATCACGTGCATACTCCCACCGCCCTGGGATCATCTTTCTTATCCAATCATTGACCTCTCCAGCAAAGAATCCTCCAATTAAGCCGCCAGCATATACCGCCGCTCCAATCCAGCTTAAATACTTCTCAGTCTTTGATCCCGAAGATTCTTGTCTTAATAACCCAAATAAATTGCTTGTAAGAACCGCAAAGATAAGATCAACCCAGACAAAAAAGGCGATGTAGGTGGTACGTATGGACCACAACCAGGTGGAATCAGAAATATGGAAAAACTTTTGTTCTTGACCCTTAAAAAGTAGAAATAAAATAAGTCGAAATACTAAAAAACTGATCGCTGCTACTAAGGTCGAACGAATTTGCCAGGTTAGAAAGCCCCACTTTTTTATCCACCGGACCTGAAGAATGACAAAAGGGGCGTTGATGAGCGCTAAGATGAGAAATGCGATAGGGGCGTGCTTAAAACCGACATTACAAGTGATGGAACAATCCCGAATAATCAGCCCTAGCCCCTGAGCCAGTCCTACAAAGGCTGCCATGGTTAGCAGCCAACGAATCACCTTGGTGGACTCAAAATTCCCAGTTCCCCCAGTATCCATATGAGAATTATCAAGATTCGAGGGGGGGAAGGCAATAAAAATGCCAATTTAGTTAAAATCGAATCATTATTAAAAGCGTAAACTAAAGCTCATCGAAATTTTCAAACTCTTATTTTTATGGAGGAATCAATGCTTATGAAATTATTCAAACCCATGATTGCTATTATAGCCCTATTTGGCCTTTCCACCTGGATAGGTTGCGGTTCAGGAAATGATAATTCCGAAGCAGTCAATGAAACCAACTCTGCCAACGTCATTGCCATCATCAGTGCCAATCAAGCCGTTGTGGCGGCGATAGACACTGGCGCAACGCAAAATGTAAATTGTGAACCGAGCGGAGTCGCTGATGTGACAGGAAATGTTTCTCCAGGACAAACCGATACTGACTTTAATTTGATCATAGATTTTACTGATTGCACCGGTCTCAATGGGACTTTGGATGTCGTGGGAAGTGGTAGCTCTAACAATGGAAACTTTACCTTTAACTATAGTCTGGATGGTGACCTGAATAGCGAAGGATGTGAGCTTACCTATGATGATCTCAATATTATTTTCGAAGATGGAACTGTTCGATTGGATGGACCGCTGAGTGCTGAATGCGATTCAGGTTCCGTCACTTGTAATTATGACAATGTCTCCATCACCGATCAGCAAGCTTTAGAGGATGCTTGTTCCTAAACTGATGGAAGAAGTGGTTGCTCGAAAGTTGGTGACATCTCCCCATATACCAAAAACTTTGAGTAACCAGATAATCACCAGAATGATCGCTACTACATTGAGAATAGTTTTGATCGAACTTGCCATCGGAATATAAGTATTGATCAGCCATAGAATCACCCCCACGGCGATCAAAACTAAAAAGATATAGATCAATGGCATGATGTACCTCCCTTAAAAAAGGGTACTTAGTTTTGCTAAGTACCCTTTGTTTTTTTTCAAATGGGCAGTTTATTTCATAATGACAGTTGCCGGTCCCGAGGCGGCACGATAACAGCATTGGGCTTCGGTACCATAAGCCAATGGGGGATCATCCTCATAAGTTTCTTTTTTGATGATGACACTCCCTTTGTGTTCTGTGAGATCGAGGCTGCAAGGGCCTTGAACAGTGGGGGCGTAGGCTGCTGTCCCATCTTTATCCCAAACACAGGTATAGGCGAAGTCAGGAGCTACTGCTTTGTTGAGACAGACGTTCTTTTTGTCTGAACCAACGTACGCTTTAAATCCATTAGTGCATAAAGTATCCGACATCTTTTTTAACATATCTTCGTCATAGACCTTTCTAGTGACTGACGTGGTCTGAATAACCTTAGTCGGTGGCGGAGTGGGGGGGGGTACCGTCTGAGTTGTTGTAGTAGTGACGGTCGTCTCTTTAGGCATAGATTTTGGGGTCTTTGTTTCGACCGTTTTCTCCACAGTCGTTGAAGTTGTCGAGGTCTGACCGAAAGAAACATGAGAGATGAGTAAAACACTCATCACCCCCAAGATAGAAATTGAAATTTTGTTTAACATATTTTCTCCTTTAACACTTTCATCATTACAAAAGGTGTTATTTAAAATGATACAACTCTATTCCTAACATTTTTTTTATTAGAGTGATTCTAATTACATGAATCTGCAAGTAAATAATGATTTTTAAAATTTATCATTTTTAAACAAATGCTTCCCTTATGGAGAGAATTTTGCTTATTCATTAATATAGCCCAAAATTATTTTTTTTTAATTTCAATTTTCTTTCAACCCTTTACAATAATTTGAAGCAAAGGAGGTTTGTATATGGCAGATAATAATAATGGTGGAAACAATGTGGCGATTGTTGTGATTTTTGTTTTAGTGCTGCTTGCAGCGGGAGTGGCTTTTTTCCTTTGGCAGGGGGGATATATGGGAACCACTGAAAAGCAGGATATTAAAGTTGATATCAAAGCACCAAGTCTTCCTGCCCCATCGGAAGCTCCAACACCTTCGAATTAGTAATCATATCTTTTTCAAAGGGAGACACGTTGAGTGTCTCCCTCTTTTTTTATTTCATTCCTAATTTTCTCTTAGCTTCTGACAGAATCAATTGCCGTAAATTGAAAATCCCTTCCCATGGATCTTTTTTTAGACTTCTCAAACGACGTTGGAAATTCTTGACGTTAAAATGATCCGACCTTAGTTTTAAATCTAATTCATCCCAAAATAAGGGGGTTGAAACTGGAGCAGAGGAATAAGCGCGTGTGGAGTAGGGGGCTATCGAAGTAGCTCCGCGATCATTGCGCAAATAATCCAAAAATATTCGCCCCTTTCGCCTTGCTTTTAAGGGATTATCTGTAAAGTGATCGGGATCATCATTCACAATCATGGCAGCAATCGATTTAGAAAATTCTTTGATCTCCTTCCAGGTATGTTGAGGGGCTAATGGAACGACGACATGAAGTCCTTTACCGCCGGTTGTTTTTAAAAAGCTTTTAAGTCGAAGTTCTTCTAACAATAATCGTAACAATTTAGCTGCCCCGATTACCGCCTTCCATTGCACAGTTGGATCGGGATCGAGATCAAAGACCATCCGGTCAGGGTATTCTAGTTTCTGATATTGGGATCCCCAAGGGTGTATTTCTAAAACACCAATTTGCACTAAGGTAACCAAACCCGCGACATCATTTGCGATGACATAAGTTGTTTTTGCGGTTTTTTCCTGAATTGGAACGGTTTTAAGAACACCGATTAATTTTTTTTGAGTGAGATGTTTCTGATAGAAACAGTTTTTGTGAAAACCATCTGGACAGCGCAGTAAACTTAATGGACGGTCTTTCAGGTGGGGGAGTATCCATTCCGCGATCTCTTGGTAGTATTGAGCTAGCCCCCATTTGGTAATCCCTTGCTGGGCATAGAGAACCTTATCCGGGTGAGTGATGTAAACATCGGCTATGACATCTTTTTTAGTCTCTGCTTTATTAGCAAGATTTTTTTCCGGCTTCATTTTCTTCTGCCTGTTTTCTGAAAGATCTGAGGGATTCGGATCTGGTTCTTCTCGGAGCACTTCTAAGGGGGATTTATCCTCCCTTAACCCCTCAAATGAAGCGTGCCTTAGCACGTTATCTTGAGTCCATTCCGTAAACTCGACCTCGGCAACAAGTTTTGGCTCAACCCATTGAACCCCTTTCAATCTTACATTTTTGGGCAATGTTACCGTAGCGGAATCTCGCTTCAACTTGAGAAGCTTTGTATGAAGCTCCTGGAGTGAGGAGTGTGTAAATCCAGTTCCAACAAGTCCCGCATAGTGTAGCTGTTTATTTTTATCATAAACCCCCAATGCCAAAGCACCAAATCCACTTCTTTTTCCACTGGGAGCGGTGAAGCCGACAATCACAAATTCTTGCCGCTTGATGCATTTAATCTTTAACCAGTTTCGACTTCGACCCGGGACATACCCAAGATCTCTTCGTTTCGAGACGATCCCTTCCAAGGCATTGCGGCAAGCCTCTTGATAAAACTTTTTGGGTTTTCCTATAAAGCTTTCACTGAAATGAAGAAGGTTATTATTGAAAGAATGAAGTAATTTTTCCAATAATTTTTTTCGCGCTTCGAGTGGAGTTGCTGTGAGATCGAGATGATTCCAATGCAATATATCAAATAGATAATAATGGAGGTTTTCCGTTTTTCCTTCCCGAAGAGAATTTTGCAAAGCCTGAAAATCCGAAGTGCCGTCGGGTAACAACTTCACAATTTCGCCATCCAATAAAGCTTCCTCGACAGGAATTTCGGATACTGCTTTGGCAATCAAAGAGAAGCGAGAGGTCCAATCATTCTTATTGCGAGTCCAAATACGGGCCTTCCCATTTTTTACCCACGCCATGGCACGGTAACCATCAAATTTGATTTCATGGAGCCATTGATCCCCTTCAGGTACTTCGGATGAAAGGGTTGCAAGTTGAGGTTGAACAAAATCGGGTAGGGGAGCGTGGCGGGCTTTGGGAGGGGTCACTGCGAGGTGCGTTATCTTTTTGGGTTTTGAGCTCTTTTTTTTGCTACTCCAAACTTGATCTTGATCCTTCGCAATCTTTTCAATCGAACGATGAGTCTGCACACTTTTTGGAAATTTTTCTAAAACATTCCCTGTCGTCGAAGCATATTGATCCTTCTCTTTCACTAACAACCAGTTTTTTCCATCTCCCCCCGCTTTTCCCGACATTTGGAAAAGTGCCCATCCCCCTTTTAATTTCTTCCCGTTGAGCTGAAATTTTAAAATTCCCTTTTGATAAGCTGTTTCAGGATCTCCTTGGGGGCTCCATGCCCCTTGA